>JAJYMU010000277.1 GCA_021786655.1 Bacteroidota bacterium | reverse complement strand
TGCCTCAACGGTTGAGTCAGTACTAAGCGGTAATCTTCAAATCTCTGCCGGCTTTGATGTAGGCATCGACGATTGGGAGTTTCCAAATTACGGTTCGTACATAGCTCCCGGCGGACATTGTGCAGGCCAATCCGCGGCTGCTATTTGGTATTACGCAGAGAAAAGGACCAGTCTTGGAAATCTCTTCCATAAATACGATAACAAATGTGATCCTACCAATCCAAGTTTATACTGGTATGATAATCCGAAGGGCTACCGTTTTTGTTCTGTTCTCCAGAATGAAATGAATTTTGGAAATTGGTGGTCTAATTGGATAGACAAAATTAATAATCAAATGAAAAAGCCGGGATTGATTTGGAAAAATATTCTTGTAAATATAATCATTAAAAGACAACCGCAGTTACTCTTTATTAGAAACACCGCAACAGGTTCCGGTCATGCCATAATATGTTACAAAATAGATTTGAACGAAAGAAAACTATACATAGCCGATCCGAACTTTCCGAATAATAAAATTCAAACAATGTCATACACGGAGACTTCAATAGGTCCTTACATTTCAAGAAACAATGCCGGCTCGCCTAATTTGACTTTTGACACATTCGGCTACGTACAGTTATCACAATACATTGAACTGCGCAAAATCAGAGAACGCTGGAAAGAATTTGAAAACAACACTATCGGTAATGACAAATTTCCTTCGTACAAATTATATGTTAACAATACAAGCGGGGCGGAGCTGACGGACGGAATGACCGTTAGTAAATCCAAGCTTGATGTAGTTTGCAAATCAACACAATGCGATAGTTCTTATTCAGGCACAGACAATTTGCAATCGATTGAATTTTACGATACACAAGGGAATGCATACGGATATTCGGATAATTCAAATCAGGGGGTTGCCAGTTTTATATTAAACCAGGGTGCAAATAAGATTGGAATTCTTGTCAGCGGATTGAAAAAAGGATCCGGCAAAAAATATGTCGATTTCAAATGGTTCACAATCAATTACACTCCTGGCGCTGCATCTTTAACCATTGATCCGGGTACTCTAGACGCTGCATTAAACGGCACTTATGATTTCAAGGCGGTTTATTCTGGCGCGGCACTTCCATCAAAATACAGATGTTATTGGTACTTTCAAGGTGAGACATCAAACCGGATAAAAGATAACGACATGACTATGAGACACCAATTCAAATCGGAAGGCACGTTTAAAGTTACTGTTGAATTATTTGATATGACTTCAGCAAATCCTCCTAAGCTTGGTTCTGCAAGCGCGACGGTAACGGTAACCAGAAAACCGTTAAGCGATTTGTACGGTCTGGACGGCTTGTTCTTACAACTTACAGGTGAATGCGAATACAATAACTCTACTTCTAAAGCATTTAACTTTATGGTTCAAGACTTTACTATTTATCAGTCAAAGAAATTACTGTGGCTGGGAAATGATTTCACCGTGGCTTACACTTATCCAAAGGTTGGTATAATAGGCGACACAACGACGGTTACAGGAACAATAAGCGGTACAGTTTCAAATGATGGTAGTACAATAAATACTATGACGATAACCGAGAGCGGTAAGAATAACAAAACGCCGTACACTTATGATTTTTCAATGCGCCGTCATTTTACACAGTCAGCGGCAAATTAACCGGTTCGGCGGTTGCTGCTGCGGTAGGTTCGTTGTCGTACCGAGCAATGCAAAGTAATTACCCTGATCCCGGATGGAAGGAAGTATCATTGAAGAATTTCAACTACAACAGCACTCAGACCTCTGCGGAGTTGAATATAATGTTTCAATAATTTGATAAGCTAGAGTCTAAAAAAATATTTGGAGTAAATATTAAGATATTAGGAACGTGTACAAATTTTTAGTGAGGCGAAAGTTATGCCGCAGTAAAAAGAGTAGGGCGGGCAAACACAGTAATTTTTTGTTTATAAAAATATGAGCGAATAAAAGTAAATTTAGGATATATATTGAAAGTCTATGATACAAAACGAACCCAGAATGAAAATTAAAATCGACGAAAAAAGACTCAGCAAATACTGCAGCGAGAATCACATAAAAAAACTTTCGTTCTTCGGTTCAGTGTTAACCGATAAGTTTAATGAAACGAGCGACGTTGATGCATTAGTTGAGTTTGAGAAAGACTATGTGCCGGGACTCTTGGGAATGATCAGAATGGAAAGAGAATTATCGGCATTGATTGAGCGAAAGGTTGATTTGCATACAAAGGAAGAATTGAGTAAGCATTTTAGAGAATCTGTGGTTAGGGAAGCAGAAGTAAAGTATGGGGTTTAACGACAGTATCAGAAAACAACACATGCTCGATGCAATTGATGAGGCATTATCATTTGTCTCTGGCAAAACGAGAACCGAACTCGATGCCGACAGAATGTTGGTCTTATCACTAATAAAAGAAATTAGAGACGCGCAATAAAAATTTCCAACCATCACACAGAGTTCAATTTCATATTTAGAATAAATCACCCCTTCGGATTTCCGTCTTTTAATTATATTTGTGCACTTAAAAAATCACTCATTCAAAAAATATTTTGTGAGAAATACGAAATGAACAATCTTGAATTCTACGACAAATTTGTTGACCGGCATATTGGACCGAACAAAGAAGAAATTAAACAGATGTTATTGAAAATAGGTGTTTCATCGCTCGATGAATTGATCAATAAAACCGTACCTCAATCGATCAGACTTAAAGAAGATTTGACACTTGACCCTACGATGACCGAATATGAGTTTATGAATGAATTGAGAAAAATTGCGGCAAAGAATAAAGTGTTCAAGAATTATATCGGGCTAGGATATTACCCAACAATAACGCCGGGAGTTATACAACGCAACATTTTAGAAAATCCGGGATGGTACACTCAATACACGCCTTACCAGGCGGAAATCTCTCAAGGCAGATTGGAAGCATTGCTCAACTTTCAAACGATGATAATCGATTTAACCGGGATGCCGATTGCTAATGCTTCTTTGCTTGATGAAGGGACAGCTGCAGCCGAAGCGATGACAATGCTTCATTCGTTAAGAAAGAGCGCTAAGAAAAATTCAAATGTTTTTTGGGTTTCAGATCAAGTACTTCCGCAAACAATCGATGTTCTAATTACGCGAAGCGAACCGTTAGGAATTGAAATTAAGGTTGGCAATCATAATAACTTAGAACTAACAAATGATGTTTATGGTATGCTCGTTCAGTATCCTTCGGCAGACGGAGAAGTTTTTGATTACACAGATTTATTCAAGCAAGCTGATGCCAAAGGAATTTACAAAGCTGTTGCGGCAGATTTGCTTTCTCTGGCTCTGCTCACACCTCCCGGAGAATTTGGGGCTGATGTAGTCGTGGGATCAACACAACGATTCGGTGTTCCGATTGGATTTGGCGGTCCACATGCAGCGTTCTTCGCAACCAAAGAC
>JAJYMU010000338.1 GCA_021786655.1 Bacteroidota bacterium | reverse complement strand
TACCGTTCAACGCATCCACTTCAAATGTGTATTTACCATCTGGTAATTTTCCACCGTTATTATCGGAAAGATCCCACGAAACTTTATTCGCTCCCGTTGTACCGGGCAAGCCGTCGATAGTCCTTACCAAAGCACCCTGGTCATTATATATTTTGATAGAAACAGATTGTGCTGCTGCCGGAAGTGTGTAACCCAGCGTAATCTTCTGCTGCCCCGACAACGTTAACGCATTGCCGCCCATCTTTACATTTTTGCCAATCAGAGTAGCAACCAGAGTGTTATTGACCGATTGCGTCAAAGTGTAATTCGAATTGATGCTGTCCTGCATTGACTGATTCAAGTTCGATAATTGTTCGAGCGATGAAAATTGCGCAAGCTGCGCAGCGTATTGAGTGCCGTCCATTGGATTAAGCGGGTCCTGATTCTTCATCTGCTCAATCATCAGTTTTAAAAAATCGTTTTTGCCAAGAACATTTTTATTTGTGTTTGTTGCTGTGCTTGCCGACGCTGTTGAAGTTACGGGATCTACCATGTTCCGACTCCTTATGCTAAAAACTCGTATGTATTATAACCCATTGATTTCCTCGATATGGGTGAAGCTGTCTTATCAACTATTTCGTTTTTTAAGTCACGGTTGGAAAATTTTTTCTTTGGAACAAACGTTTTTGCATTCCGCTGATCGTATTCTGCCAAACTTACGTTAACGTTGTTAAGCTGAATTCCGTTCGATTGAAAATTCTGTTTAAGCTGATCAATATTCGATTGGATAAATTGTTTTACCTGATCATTCTCTACTTCGATATGAGCATTAAGATTGTTCGCAACCAAGTCAACCGTCAATTTTACTTTTCCCAAATTTTCCGGTGAAAGCTGAAAAGTTATTGTCTGCTTCTCGCCTTGCTGAATTACTTTTGAAAACTCCGGTATAATTTCGTTTGTCGTTATAGTTTTAGCCGCATTAGGCAATGCCTTTAACTCCGAAACGAATTGTGTCTTTTCAGCTCCGGCGCTCGCAGAATTTGGAAGAACGGAATTCTTGAACAAATCATTTGCATTATGTTTTGTAGTATCCTTATCATCTTGCTGATTTAACTGCGTATCGTGAACCGGTTGTTTATCCGTCTTGGTATCGTTAAGATCGTTTGCTTTTGCATCGTTCACATTTTTTGATGTTTGCTTTTCCTCTTTGATTGATACCTTTATTGCAGATTCTTTATCAAGCGTTGCTGGATCATCAACCCGAGAATTCGGTTTCAATGAAACTTTAGCAAGTGTTTTTTCATTCAGTTCTTTCGATGCTGCAGCAGAAGTTGCAAGGTCATTCAATTGCTGAATCGCATCATGAACGAATTTATCACCAAGCTGATTTTGTGCGTTCGACAAATTGAAAATCAATGCCGGTTTAGAAATTTGCTGTTCAATAGAAACATGAGAAACTTCAGGCGCATTGTTTGACAATACCGACGCTGTATTCGCAAGCCTCGGCGTTGCTTCAATTGGTTTAGTCGCTTGATGTGAATAATCTATCGATAATAAGTCACTGTAGGAAAAAGATTTAAGCAGAGTTGATTTCTCTTCATTCGAAAGACCTTGCAAAACATTTTTCGGTAAAACGCTTTCCGCAGAAATGTCGTTTGCCGGATTGTAGCCAAAAAGAATCTGTTCAATTGGAATTGCTTTCTGTTGCTGAGTAGCACTGCCAACATTAGAGTCTGCCGAAACTTTGGGAGAATTATCTACTGTATTCAAATCAAGACTGTTTTCGTCGGCGACTACCTTAGAAATATTTATTGCGGTTGATAAATCTAAACCGCTTTTGTCGGCAAGATATTTTCCACCTGAAACAATGGCGGGTGCATTTTTAACCAAAATTTTAGATTGACTTCCAGTGAATATGCTAACAGAATCAAGCTCTGCCGGAAGTTCTAGAACTTTCGCAGCATCTCCGGCAGAATTTGTTTGTTGCGAAATTTCTACTTTGAAAGATACATTCGCCTGCTCATCATTATTTATTTTAGCCGAACCGTCCACGGGCAATGTTTTATTTTCTTCTGATGCGGCTGTGCTGAGTGGATTGGAGGAAATCGCACTGCTGTCGAAGAAACGCGAGAGTTCAACAGCTCCCTGGGAATTTTCTTCCCCTGTGTTATTGCCGGGCTGAGCGGAAATCGTAATCGATAATTCGTTAGTCCCGTCTTCAAAGATTAAAGTAACCGGAGTTTTTGCTTGATCAATATTTTCTATTTGCGCTAACCCATTGAATTGATTATTCAAAGGCGCAAGCACAAAATTAAAAAGCGCTTGAAGCTGATCTTTCGACAGGACAAGTTCTTTTTTGTTTTGTTCGGTGCTATTCAAAGCTGCATTTGTTTCAGTCGGCTGGACATTCTCCGCGTTTACAAAAGCGGAAGTCAACAATGAAATATCGTTAAGCTCTTTCACAGAAACTTGAATGGTTAGCTCCGATTTATTTAACGTAGTGTCTGTAGCGTTTAAGGAATCACTCGACGGATTCTGTGCACTATCATGAGATTCCGCATTGCACACATTAATTATATCCGAGAATTGAGCCAATGATGATTTTTTCGTGTTCTGCTTAGAAACAGAATCAAAATTGTTCAGCTTATCTATTATCAGCGCGTTAAATTTCATCAGTTAAATTTGATTATTCTGGTTGCCACTTCCGGTTTAAATTCAGTCAAAATTTCGGCTGCCTTTCTTTTCTTCATCGAAAAAATAATATCTCTCGCAATATTATCGGAGTAACCCAAAATTACTTTAGCCGCTTTCTTTGCGTCCATTTCTTCATAGAGCTTTACTGTTTTCTTTATCCAGCTTTGGTATGCCGAATCTCTCAACGTTTTTTGGAATTCTCTTGAAACAACCGACTTTGGCGATTCTGCTTGCGGCTCTTGCAACGCCTCAGTTTTTGGTTCAATCTTTTTTATCTCGGCAGTTGCACTGCTTTTTTTCGTGTTCGCTACAGTATCTTTTGGCGCGGCAGTCACAGAATCGGTTTTTGCTATTTGATTTTTGCTTTTCACCGAATCAACAGGCGCCGGCGGTTCCTTCTGTTTGGGCACGCTGGTCGAATCCGGGACCACCTTAGCAACCTCTGGTAGATTATTCGCAGAAACCGGCGTGAAGTTAAAAGCAAATATGTTTTGATAGCGGGAATTAAGATAGATCAACGCACCGGTTACCAGAGCAAATACTAGCGCAAACGACAAAATATAAATCAGTTTTTCTTTCATGGCTGGTCCCCCTTATGGTTTCTTACGGCAACCTCATTTAAAATTTTCAATTCGTCTCTTCTATCTTCAACTAAAAAATCCTCGTATGCATTTTCTTTGAGCGTTTCAAAAGCTTTCACTTCTTTTTTCTTTTCAAGCAATTCTTTTTGTTTCTCTTCCCTTTTTTTGAGCAGCGCACTAATTTTTTTTTGGAT
>JAJYMU010000260.1 GCA_021786655.1 Bacteroidota bacterium | reverse complement strand
AAGCGGAGAAAGAAAATTTTAAACGATTAAAATTTTCCGATAAAGCTTATGCGAAAGAAATCGGCGTTAAAAAACTTCATGGTGAAAAAGGATTTACAACTTTAGAAAGATTGTGGACGAGACCAACTTTGGATTGCAACGGCATCATAGGAGGTTTTACTGAAATTGGCGCTAAGACCGTTCTGCCGTCCAAGGCAACGGCAAAGATCAGTATGCGCTTGGTTCCTAATCAAGACCCGTTGAAGATTGCCAAAGATTTTACAAAGCATGTTAAATCATTAGTCCCGCAGAGTGTTAAGCTCGGTGTCAAAATGCTTCATTACGGTTACCCTGCCGTTGTTCCGTTTGGAAGCAAAGCGCTAAGTGCCGGTGCGAAAGCTACAGCTAAAGCTTACGGCAAGAAAACTGTTTTCACACGTGAGGGCGGATCCATTTCAATTGTAGTGGATTTCATTAAAAACTTAAAAGCTCCGATTGTGTTGATGGGATTTGGTCTCGATTCGGACGATATTCATTCTCCCAACGAACATTTCCTTTTGGAAAATTTTGAAAAAGGTTTGTACGCGTCCGCATATTTTCTTGACGAATTTTCGAAAGCTTAAAAGTGAAATCGGATTTTATTAATAATAGAGGATGCTTAGATGAAACTCTATAAAGCATTTATAGCGTTTCTCGTTTTTGGATTATTATTCGTTTCATGTAAATCCAAAGAAGTTGGCGGCGATGCAGCTACATCAGCTGCAAAAGATGAAAGCGTTCGGGAGTATAAGATTGGTATTCAAAAAGAACAGACTAAAAACAGATTTCCGTGCGACACAATTTCATTAAAGGAGTACATACTTAACAATTATGATCCCGGAACGTATTTGGTCGAGTTCGACAAAACTTACACATACAGTATTCCAAAACCGGCTGTTATTTATTTTAGAGATACTACCGATTACATACTTGCGGTAATCGCAAAATCAAAACCTACTGAGCGGCACATAGAAACGAAAAATGTTGTGGGGTACGAGTCAAGTTTTATAAATCTTGATAGCACAAAACTTGGCACTGCATTTTTCTGGTTAACTCTTTTTGAATGCAATGATGGTACGTTTAAGCGCATCTGGGAAGCTGAAGTCCCGATGCACGGCGGATTCAATAGAATGACGATCAAACTATGGAAACCGAAAAACATAAAATATGTTGAGCTGAATTACGAGGATGGAATAATCAGCGGTCACCGTAACTATAACTATTTCATGATTGACGGTTGGCGTAACCCGCCGCACCTTATGGAAACTTACGAGGGGATTGTTCACAAACGCACGCTCGCAAACGTGAACAATGATAAATTTCCGGATTATTATGAGTACCGTTTTACATCTGGTCAGTACCTTGATTCATTGGCACAAATTAGAATTTTGGATTCAATACCTTTCTACTGGAGTACAAGACGTCAACTTTATATAACCGATAAGAATCCTCGTTGGTTCAGAAAATACTAAAAGCGAGTTGTAAATGTTTCAAGAAGTTTCAAACAAGCATATTATGGATGATCAATTACTACAACAGTTTCCCGGTATGTTAAAAAGCAATAGTTCGGTTCGCAGATTTACAAATGCTGCTGATGAATTTAACACGCTGCGAAACGGAGTCGGATTAAGAATTGTTTTTGATTCGATGATAATTAAAATGACCGGGAAAGACGTTCTCGATTTCTTGCATCGTATATCTACGAATGCGTTGTTGGATTTACAGATGCAGCAAAAAAGAAATACTCTTTTCCTCAATGATAAAGGAAGGTTTATCGATAGAGCAACACTGCTGGCTTTGGACGGTGAGTATCAACTAATTGGCAGTTCCGACCAAAATAAAAGATTGCTAAGCTGGATCAATAAGTTCATCATCATGGAAGATATAAAGACCGATGATCTTTCCGATAAGTTTACTTTGTTGGAATTGATCGGACCGCAAACCAATTCTTTTTTAACTCTCATGTTAGGTAATGAAGTCGATCTGCACGACGTTACAAAAATTCATACTTTGAGTGTGGACGGATTTCAGTTTCTGTTTTGTCTAAATGTTGAGCCGGGTAATGCCAAGGTTTTTAAGATCATCATCGAAAAAGAAAAAGTTCCCGATTTCATAGATTATTTGTTCAGCATCAGAAGTGTTTTTGATTTGACTTTAATCGGTGAAGACGCTTACGATGCGTTTAGAATCCAAAACGGAATCCCCGCTCTACCTCAGGAAATAAACGATTCAACAAATCCTTATGAAGTCAATTTGATAGGTGAAGTTAATTTCAAGAAGGGCTGTTATATTGGTCAGGAAGTGATTGCCAGATTGGATACTTATGACAAGATTCAACGAAAGCTGATGCGTATTTCTCTTTCTTCCAAAATGAACGACAAAAACGCAGTGATCAATTCTGATGGAATGATCCAAGCGGGAATAATTTCCAGCATATCGAATCCTGAACTTTTCAACGAGCAAATCGGTTTAGCTATAGTGAATAAAAAAGCTCTAGAAACGGGAAAACAGTTTCATGTATTATCTGGTGAAGAGAAAATTCCCGCAGTGATTTCTTCTCTGGATGACCACAAATGAAAATTTACACAAAGATCGGCGACAAAGGCGAGACGTCTTTGTTCGGCGGCAAAAAAGTTTGGAAGGATGACTTACGTATCGAAGCTTATGGTTCGATTGATGAACTGAACTCTGTTATCGGTATGGCAATTGCGGAAATTAAAAATGATGAACTCGAAAAAGAGTTACGAAAAATTCAAAATGAATTGTTCGTCGTTGGCTCGGATTTGGCAACACCTTTAGATTCTGATTCCAAAAAAATTGTTGTTCCGCGTATTGATGAGAGTTTTACAAAGAGGCTAGAAGTGTTAATCGATAAGTTTGATGCGGAATTGCCTCAGCTGAAACAATTTATTTTACCCGGCGGTTTAAAAGGTGCGGCAATTCTTCACAATGCAAGGACTGTATGTCGGCGTGCTGAGAGAAATGTTGTCGCTCTTTCAAAAAAGGAGACTATCGGCAATGAAATTGAAAAATACTTAAACCGTTTGTCCGATCTTCTGTTTGTATTTGCCAGATTCGAAAATTTTTCGAACGGTACTAAAGATATATTCTGGCAAAAATAAGTTTGTTCTTTGTTAATCTGAGTGATAATTCCCAAATCAAATTCTTTCATCCGTAATTTTAACGGGGGTGAATTTGGCTTCGACGGGGTTATAAGTTCTATGAACGGCGCACCGTGTTCTCCGTAGACACGCTAAACGACGGTATAAAAATAACTGGCGAATATAATTACGCTTTAGCTGCTTAATAAAATTAGCAGCCGTTCTTCAATTTCCCTCATGCCGGATTTTGAAAGAACGCCGACTAGGTATGATAGCTGATTCGAACTTCCGAATAGATGAGGCGAATTTTTTTTCGGAATAGTCCCGCTCAAAACCTGTCTCTC
>JAJYMU010000011.1 GCA_021786655.1 Bacteroidota bacterium | reverse complement strand
TATTTGGAGGTTTAACGATATTACTCATATACCACTTAAAGTTTAATTTTAAGTCTTTGTCTATCGTGATATTTCTTATGTGTGACATCTTATCCTCGATTCAATAATTAATTAATATTTCCTTAAGCAATTGTTCATCGGTTCTGATTGAACAAGGCGAAACGGTAAGTTGTTTATTTAAGTAAAGATTCTTCTGTTCGGCTAATTTGATAAAAGTTTTATGCACGTCGTTAATGATCGAACATACGTCAATATCCGTCGTTTTAATTTCAATTTTGCTCGATTCAAGTTTCGACAATTCTAAAATTTTATCAAGAGTATCTTTGAGTCTTTTCGATGAATCCAGAATTCCGAGTGCCATTTCTTTATCCTCATCGTCGGTAACCGATTGCGATAGAAATTCTGCATAACCCATAAGCCCAACAAAGGGAGTTCTGAGTTCGTGGCTCATATTGGCAAAGAAATTTGATTTAAGCCGGTTCATTTCTTCAGCTTTTTCTTTTGCGCGAATCAAGTCTGTTTCCATTTCTTTTCGTTCGGTAATGTCGTCAACCAAAGATGCCACAGCAATTATTTTTCCATCCTCATCAATAAGCGGTGTATTATACCACTCACAAACAATAATGCTGCCGTCTTTTGTGATGTTCTTATTTGTGCTGCGAAGTCCTCCCTTTTGATCGAGCAACGCTTGCCAAACTTTCTTTACATGCGGCTTTGCATCTTCCGGTAGAATTAATTCTGATACGTGTTTTCCTATTGCTTGATCGCGCGTGTATCCGAAAATCCGCTCCGCGCTTGGATTCCAATCCGTCACTCTGAAGTCGAGGTCCCACCTTATAACGCCTAACGGTGTCTCTTTGACATGCAGAGCCATTTCTTTTTGACTAAGCTTCAAATCGCTTTCAGCCTTTATTCGTTTCTTAAGATCCTTGTGCAGCAAAACAATTGTAGTTGCCGAAATTAGAAAACCCAAAAGCAAACTTCCGATAAGCTCATAAAGAGTGCGGCGGCGCATCTCCGAACGTTCTACGGAATATTGGTTCAATCTTTCTCTTTCATAATAACGTATTTGATTTAGAACAAGACGGATATTATCCATAATCACTTTGCCGCGATTGGTAAGAACTAACTGTTTAGCTGCATTAAATCCATTCTTTTCAAATACGGTGATTGTCTCATCAATTTCGTTGAGCTTAGCCCCGACAAGCAACGACAGCGTATCAAGTTCGCGTTGTTGTTCGGCGTTCAGAATCATTTTGTTCAGTCTTCCCATTATAAGATTGATACTATCAATTGCTTGTTGATATGGCTGTAAGTAAGATACCTTACCGGTTAGAAGATAGCCCCTTTGACCGGTTTCTGCATCCGAAAGCAAGGAGTGGAGATAGTCTAAATTGTGCAGTTTGTGAATTGTTTCATCAACATCATGAGCAGAATCGATCAGCCGGTTAAAACTGCGGTAAGTAATTGTACCAACCAAAATGAATATAGCAATTGTAAAAATGAAACCGAGTTTGACGATTCGTTCGATTGGCAGACTTGATTTTTTCAAACTTGCCCCGCTTTTATTTAAAGATTTTGTTGTGTGCATAGCACAAAAGATATTTAATCCGCCTTCGCGTTCGCTACGGCGGACGAGCCTGCCTACGGTAGGTAGGAAGGTTAGGTATAATTCCTCGCAGCCCCGCCTGCCAAAGCAAAGCGGCTCGCCTCGTCTCCGACTCGTCGAAGCGGGCGGGCAGGTTGCTGCGGATTTGTGTCCAGAGCTTGCTCTGGAGTACATACTATTGATCAAATAGATTTTTTAGATCAAAATTTAATTGTGAAAACCGTTCCTTTCCCTTTTGCGCTTTCTACAGTAATAGTTGCATAGTTAAGATCGCAATATTTCTTTACCAATGCCAATCCTAAACCGTTGCCTTCAAAACTTCTGGAATAGCCCTGTTCTTCTTGTGTAAAGGGATTATACATTTGAGCCATAAATTCTTCCGACATTCCAATGCCTGTATCGGCAATACTTACAAATACTTTTCCTTCGGCGTCTTTATCCACTGTTAAATCGACCTTACCTTCATGAGTATATTTAAATTCATTCTCTATAAGTTGACAAAACATTTGTCTAACGGAATACTCATCGACATAAACTTTAGCGTCTGCTATTTTACGGTGCAAATTGAATTCAAGATTTTTTTCCTTCGCACTTGAAATAAATTCGTTGTACACACTCGCCAGCAACCTACCGGAAATGTCCAGATGCATAGGTGTACAATGGTAACTATTAGTTTGTATTTCCGCCATGTTGAGAATGAGGTCGATTGTTCGGATAATTCTTTTTCCGGCGCGGTCCAGAGAATTGAACATAGTGAATAATTCAGGTTCGATCTTGTCTTCCAATTCGTCTTTCAGATAACTTGTTGAACTGACAATGACATTAATTGGTGTTCTTATTTCGTGAGACATTTGGGCAAGAAATTCAGACTTTATCCGCTCGGAATTCTCAGCTGTTTCTTTTGCTTTTATCAGCTCATGTTCATATAATTTTATGTTGGTAATGTCCGTAATCGTTCCAACGTATCCTTCAATTTGACCGTTAGAATTTAATTCGGGAATTGCTTGCCCCATCACCCAGGCAGTAGTACCGTCAGGACGAATGAATCTATACTCTGTGACAGACGATCGTTTTTTATCCGTAGCAGATTTCCAGCCATCAAACAGCCAGTCTTTATCATCTGGGTGAACTGCTTTAAGCCAGCCATCTCCTAAAGCTTCTTCTGCCGTCATCATGGATAATTGGCACCACTTCGGATTCACGTAGGTTGTATAACCGTCTTCTCTGGTCCGGAATATTCCTACAGGGGAATTTTGCGCGAGCGTTTGAAACAACAATTCACTTTCGCGTAATGCTTCTTCCGCATGCTTGCGTTCGGTAATGTCGGTAGCCACACCAATCAATGCTATTGGTTTGTTCTCTAAATCTTTGACAACGGAAGTCGATAGATAAACGGGGAAGCCGGTTCCGTCCCGCCTCTTATTTAAGATCTCGCCTTTCCATCCGCCGGAATTGGTAAAATCCAAAATCTCGTTTTGAATATTCCGTGAAATTGCGGAGCTTGGTTGAACAATAGAAATATGCTGCCCAATCAGTCCTTCTCTCTTATAGCCGTAGGTTTTGGCAAATGAATCATTAACGTAAAGAATAATGTTATTTTCATCGGTAATTGAAACGCACTCACTAATACTTTCTAGAGAATGTGCCAGCATCCATATTTCTTTTTCAGCTTCTTTCTGCGCGGTAATATCCACCATAGTGCCGAACAAAACTTCTTTTTTTAAATCCTCGTCATACATCAGCGATACGCTATCATACACCCAAACATAAGAACCGTCTTCTTTCTTCAACTTCATAACATAATCTTTCACTTCTTTTCGTTTTCTCAATAGCTCAATAAGTTTTTCTCTATCCTTTGGATCGGCATATAAACTTTTTGAGATC
>JAJYMU010000392.1 GCA_021786655.1 Bacteroidota bacterium | reverse complement strand
TTTTGTTCGATTTATAAGCATTCTTTTTCTGCGCATCTTTTCTAACAATAATTTTTCCTTTGAAGACGCCGCTTGCGTTGTCGTCAAGTATTCCTTTGTAAAGTTCGTTGCTCATACAATTCGGTTTGGCATGGTCTGCAAAAGTATGATTATCCACGTGCTGGTTGCCGTGAGCTAGGTAAAGTCCGTAGAAATGCGTTTCGATATTTTCGTCATCAAGTACCGAGTTGATGTCGTTGCGGACAATTGCCCCGCCAAAGTTTATGTTGTAATGATTAAACACACTGTTCTTCTTTTGAACCGCTTGAACTTTTTCGATGTGGTACGAATCGTCGTTTTCATACTGAACTTTGTAAAGATCAACAATGCCGTTTTCGTCAACGAGTATTTCAGTAACTATATTCGAAAAATATTTTTCCGAACCGGTTCCTCTATGATTTGTTATCACGCTCAATTGCGAATTCTTTCCTACCATTATCAGATTGCGAGGAACTGAAAGGATTTGTTCTGTTTCGCTTGAATTCAAGTACAAAATCTGAACTGGTTTTTCGACGATCACACCGTCCGAAATAATTGCCGCGAAACCGTCGCTTGCATACGCGGTGTTCAATGCGTTGAAAGCATTTTCAATCCTAGAAACTTTATTGAAATGCTGATCAACTAACTGTGGTCTTTCTCTATATAGTCTTTTCAAACTGCCGATGAATGCGCCGCGCGGCAATTCTTTTATGTCACTCAATTCTTCAGAGAAAATTCCATTAATGAAAACCAGAAGATGATAATCAAAATTTTTGAAGAGCAACTGATCGATTGTTTTCTTGTCAACTTTAGCCGGAGTTGTATTGACAGCCGGGACAAAATTATTGTTTACTATCGGCGAGACGTCTGTGTATTTCCATTCTTCGTTACGCAGTGTTGGAAAGTTAAGCGACTCCAATTCCTTCAACGCGGCTTTTCTTATTTCATGAAGATAAGTTTTCGATTCGCCGTTCAACTTCTTTTCGAACGTTTCAAAGTTTGATATGTACCACTCTTTGGGATTCTTCTTTTCCATTCGTCACCAATTACACATTCTGGGTTTCGAGCGCTTCATCTTTCACCCAATCGTAACCTTTGTCTTCGAGTGCAAGCGCCAATTCTTTTCCGCCGGTCTTAATTATTTTACCGTTGAACAGCACATGCACAAAATCCGGTTGAATATAATTCAGCAGCCTCTGATAATGCGTAACTACCAAAACCGCGTTATCTTTGTTGCGGTAAATGTTTACACCGCTTGAAACTATTTTCAATGCGTCGATATCCAAACCCGAATCCGTTTCGTCCAGAAGAACAAACTTCGGTTCCAGCATAAGCATCTGAAAAATTTCGTTGCGCTTCTTTTCACCGCCGGAAAATCCAACATTCACATATCGGCTAATCAGCGTCTCATCTAAACCGAGAATTTTTGCTTTCTCTTTTATTCTTTCTAAAAATTCTTTGGGAGTTAGTTCAGACTCACCTTTGTATTTTCTGATTTCATTGAGAGCTGTCTTCAAAAATGTTGCATTGCTTATGCCTGCAATCTCAATCGGATATTGAAATGCCAAAAACATTCCTTCGCGCGCTCGCGTTTCGGGATTCATTTCCAGAATATTCTTCCCATCAAAAAAAACTTCGCCTTCGGTTACTTCGTAGCTTGAATTTCCGGCTAATACATTTGCCAATGTGCTTTTGCCTGAACCGTTCGGACCCATGATTGCATGCACTTCGCCGGTTTTGATTAAAAGATTGATCCCTTTAAGAATTTCTTTTCCTTCAACATTCGCGTGAAGATTTTTAATTGCTAACATTCATTCTCCAATTTATTTGCTGTCGGCGTTCAGCCATCAGCATTCATTTTTATTCTCAATTCGCAATTATGAATTCTCAATTGCTTTACCCAACGCTTCCTTCCAATGAAATAGCAAGAAGTTTCTGGGCTTCAACTGCAAATTCCATCGGGAGTTCGTTAAACACTTCTTTACAGAATCCGTTCACAATCATATTCACGGCGTCTTCTGTTGATATACCTCGTTGGTTCAAATAAAATATCTGATCCTCGCCAACTTTTGATGTAGTGGCTTCATGTTCAACTTTCGCCGTTGGATTTTCAACTTCGATGTACGGAAAAGTATTTGCACCGGATTTATCACCAATCAACATTGAATCGCATTGTGTATAGTTACGCGCATCTTCGGCGTTCTTTCCTATTCTAACCAATCCGCGGTAGGAGTTGTTGCTCTTTCCGGCTGAGATACCTTTTGAAACGATTGTGCTTCGCGTGTTCTTACCGATGTGAATCATCTTCGTGCCGGTATCGGCTTGCTGCATATTATTTGTAACCGCAACCGAGTAAAACTCGCCAACAGAATTATCTCCCTGAAGAATGCAGCTCGGATACTTCCACGTTATCGCAGAACCGGTTTCAACTTGTGTCCAAGATATTTTAGAATTTTTTCCTCTGCATGCCCCGCGCTTCGTTACAAAATTATAAATGCCGCCCTTCCCGTCTTTGTCGCCCGGATACCAATTTTGCACTGTAGAATATTTTATCTCAGCATCATCGAGTGCTGCCAATTCAACAACTGCAGCGTGTAGTTGATTATTATCTCGTATCGGCGCTGTACATCCTTCCAAATAACTAACGTAAGCTCCTTCTTCTGCAACGATTAATGTTCGTTCAAACTGTCCCGTCTCTTGAGAGTTAATTCTGAAATACGTCGAAAGCTCCATCGGACAACGGACACCTTTTGGTATGAAAACGAATGAGCCGTCGGTGAAAACCGCAGAGTTGAGAGATGCGTAAAAATTATCCGTGTAAGGAACAACAGAACCCAAATATTTTTTGATCAGTTCAGGGTAATCTTTTATTGCTTCAGAAATTGGACAGAAAATTATTCCTTTCTCTTTCAGCGTTTCTTTAAATGTTGTTGCAACAGAAACCGAATCGAACACTGCATCTACTGCAACTCCGGAAAGTATTTTTTGTTCGTCAAGAGGAATACCAAGTTTTTCAAAAGTTTTCAGCAACTCTGGATCAACTTCATCCAGACTTTCCAATTTCGGTTTTTGTTTCGGCGCTGAGTAATAGCTTATATCTTGAAAATCAATCTGCGGATATTTCACGTTCGGCCAAGTTGGTTCTTCCATTTTCTGCCAATACCTAAACGCTTTCAGTCTCCACTCGGTCATCCAATCGGGTTCGTCTTTCTTTTTAGAGATCAGTTTAATAACGTCCTCATTCAATCCCTTGGGTACGGTTTCAGAATCGATATCCGTAACAAATCCCCACTTGTATTCTGATGAGGTTACATCGTCCAAAATCTTCATATCCTCTGATAATTCTTCAGATTTATTTTCTTTGATTTCGTTCATTTTTTGCTTTTTTCTCAAAATGTCTATTCAAAAGTATTCAATCTGGAAAAAATTGTCAAGATTATAAAATGATAACTATATTTTGGTAGAATTTGTTCCAAAAAGAAAAATTAGTGCGAGCTTCTTTGACGGTTGATTTCGAAGAGAAGAACGCCGGTAGCAACGGAAACGTTTAGTGAATCGATTTTCCCTTTCATCGGAATCTTGATCAGAAAATCACAATTCTCTGCGACGAGTTTGCGAATTCCTTTTTCTTCATTTCCGACAACCAAAGCCAACGGCATTTTGTAATCTTGATCTGAAAAAAATTTTGATTCGTTTGTTAGATGCGAACCGGTAATCCAGAAACCTTCTTTCTTAAGCTGTTGAATTGTTTGAACTAGGTTGTTCACTTTACAAATTTTTAGATGAGAAACTGCACCAGCCGAAATTTTTTCCACGGTGTCTGTAATTGGCGTACTTTGATTAGTTGTTACGATCACACCATCAACGCCGGCGCATTCTGCTGTTCTTAAAATTGCGCCGAGGTTATGCGGATCTTGAATTGAATCGAGTAGAAGTAGAAGCGGTTGTGAAGAGTTTTTCGCGGCATCAATCAGTTCACCTAATTCGAAATACTTTTGTGTAACTTTCAACGCAATCACTCCCTGTGCGTTGTTGCCTTCCGAAAGCGATTCAAACTTCGAAGTTGAAAGCTGTGAGATTTTTATTCCCCGTTTCTTTGCCGCTGAGAAGATTTGATTAATAATCTCACCATGCTGGTTGTAGGAAACATAGATGACCTCCAGCTCAGCATCGGATTTGAGTGCTTCAAGGACAGGTTTTCTACCGTAGATTTTTTTCATAGGTTTATTTCAAAAACCGTTTTTTGATGAAACGAGGTATAAAATATTATTCAGGAAAAGAAAATTCTTCTACTGCAACTTCAAACTTGCAGAAGAGCCGATTGTTTTTCTTTTTAGGTTTGTACTGTTTTAGTAAAACTATTTCCTTCTTAAAAATGTTGAAATGATACTCCGCCGTGTTAATTGCGCCGTCCTGCTTGACAACGTTCACCGTGTAGTCGCCGATTAAATCTTCGAAAAGCAATTCGGTTCTGGCAGGCTGAATCAGCGGAACAACATTTGTTTTTGCTCTCAATCCGGTTAAGACAAAATCGATTACGTTTTTTTCCTTTAACGCTTCAACCGAAACTTCATAAGCAAAGCTTGTGAATTCAACTACTGTTTCAATTGCGAAAACGCAAAACTGTTTTTTCGTCGGCTGATCATACTTATAAAAAGCTTTGCAGATGTATTCAAGTTTATCAGGTTTCTTTGAAGGAATAGCAGAAATGGCGGTATGAGGTTTCTTTTTTCGAGTCTTGGGAATTTTGGGGACTTCTTTTGGTTTCTTTAACGACAATTAATTCTCCTTGATACTCGAAAAGATTTTTTCAAGATCATCTTTCGGGAATGATTTCTGATTTCCATCCTTCATGTTTTTCAAAACCAATTCGCCCTTAGCATATTCTTCTCCGCCAATAAACAATACGAATCCGGTGTTTAATTTATTTGCTTCTCTCATCTGGGCTTTAACGCTTCTGCCCAAATAGTCCATGTCAACTATCAATCCTTTTCTTCTTAGCTCAACAGCAGTCTGATAGGCGTAATTTCCAAGTTCTTTTTCAATCACTACCAGATATAAATCAACGGTTTCATCATTCAAAGAGAACGACTTTTCATTTTCGCAAGCCAGAAGAATTCTTTCCATTCCGGCAGCAAAACCAACGCCAGGCACATCATCGCCGCCTAATTCTTTTACAAGCCCATTGTACCTTCCACCGCCGCACAACGCGCTTTGCGAACCGACGCTTCCGCTGACAATTTCGAATGTTGTGTTTGTGTAGTAATCAAGTCCGCGAACTAACATTGCATCTATTTCAAAAGGAATTTGCGCGGAAGTGAGAACTTGCTTCACTTTCGCAAAATGGGAAAGACTTTCGTCATCAAGATGGTCAATCAATAACGGCGCATCCTTCATAATTTTTTGATCTTCTGCTTCCTTGCTATCGAAGATTCTGAGGATATTGGTTTCAAATCTTTTTTTGCTTTCGTTGGAAAGTTTATCGAAGTAAGGCTGCAGGTATTCTGCTAATTTCTTTTTGTAATCTTCTCTTGAAGCAGGAACACCAAGCGAGTTAATCTTAACCAAAAGATTTTTCAATCCCAGCGCTTTAAAAATTTCGTATGCCATTATTATCATTTCGGCATCAAGCAACGGATCGTAGCTGCCGATTGCTTCGGCTCCAAACTGGTGGAATTGTCTCAATCTTCCGGCTTGCGGTCTTTCCTGACGAAACATCGGCGAGACATAATAAAGTTTGCTCAAATTCTGTTTCTTGTCCAAGGAATGTTCTATAAACGCGCGAACAACTCCGGCGGTCATTTCCGGCCGAAGCGTTAGGCTTTCGCCGCTGCGGTCTAAGAACGTATACATTTCCTTGCTGACAATGTCCGTTGCTTCTCCGATTCCACGTGCAAAGAGAGAAGTCTCTTCAAAAACCGGCGTACGGATTTCTTTGTAGTTGTAAAGTGTAAAAACTGATTTGATTATAGATTCAAGATATTTCCATTTGGGTATGTCAGTTGGAAGTATGTCGCGTGTTCCGGTAACTGCTTTAATCATTTTTGTCTTTAAGCATTTTCGAAATATTGCTTTTCTTCGTTTTCAAAAAGAGAGTAAATTTCTTCTGCAGTTGTTGCGTTGGCAAGACTTTCTCTGAATTCATCTTTGTTCATCATGCGGGAAATACGGCTCAGCAGTTTAATGTGGGGACCAACAAGACTCTCTTTGCCGATGAGAAGAAAAACCAGATTAACGGGTTGCTCATCCAACGCCTGAAAATCGATCGGTTTGTCTAGTCGTCCAAATGCCGCGATTATTTCGTTCACACTGTCTGTCTTTGCATGAGGAATCGCAAAACCCTTTCCGACACCGGTCGACATAATTTTTTCCCGATCATGAACAGCATTACGCATCTCTTCAAGATTTTTAATACGCTCGTCATCTTTGAACAAATTAATCAGTTCATCAATTATTTCAGTTTTGTTCGTTCCTTCCATGGAAGAAAGAACTTTGTCAGCTCGAAGAATGTCACAAATCTTCATTGAGGTTCACCGGTTATTTTCTTTATAAATTCGAACCAAAAATAAGAAAGGCTATTTCCTTAAGCAAAATTAAAGTTGAGATAAACGTGTCTATTTTTCTTGCGAGGCGTGTAATCAACTTGTAATTTTTCATTAAAGAAATTCTCCTAAAACTGTTGAAGAGGTAAAAATGGATATTCAGAACAAAACTGTGCTGGTGCTGGGCGGATGGGGACTGGTTGGCAACGCTGTCGTAAGAAAGTTAGTGCCCGAAAAACCGAAAAAAATTATTGTAACATCATTAAGAAAAGATGAAGCTTTTGAAGAGGTAGAAAGACTTAAAAAAGAATTTCCAAATCTTTCGGAAGGTTATTTTGTTCCGTGGTGGGGAAACATTTTCGTTCGAAATGAATTCAAAGATCTTGATCGACTTGCATTGCTTGACGATCCTTCAAAAAGAAAAATTTTGATGAAAGACACGATGGAAGAGTTAACAGATGAGATTCTTCATAGTTCTTCGATTTATCAATTGTTAAAGGAACATAATCCGGAAATCATAGTGGATTGTATTAACTCGGCGACAGGAATTGCTTACCAGGATGTGTATACAACTTATCACAGAATTAAAAAAACGATAGAGAGAAATTCTCCGATCGAAGACCTTACAGCCGAAACAGAAAAATTATTGTGCACACTTTACATTCCCCAGCTTATTCGTCATGTTCAAATTCTCTTTAATTCGATGAACGAATCCGGAACAAAAATCTATGTTAAAATTGGAACGAGCGGCACAGGAGGAATGGGATTAAACATTCCGTATACACACAGTGAAGAAAAGCCGTCGAGAGTATTGCTTAGCAAATCTTCTGTTGCCGGAGCGCACACATTACTTCTATTTTTGATGGGACGCACGCCCGACGGACCGATAACAAAAGAAATCAAACCGACAGCAGCTATAGCCTGGAAGAGAATTGAGTTCGGTGATATCAAAAGGCGAGGCAAGCCAATCGAAATCATTGATGTTTCTGTTGACGAAGCTGTTCCGCTTAAAGACAAATTTCTAATCGGCATCGAGAAAAAATTCAAACCATCTGGCAAAACATTAAAATCGGTTTTTATTGATACCGGTGAAAACGGAACGTTCTCACGCGGAGAATTTGAAGCTATAACGGCTCAGGGACAAATGGAATATGTTACGCCGGAAGAAATAGCCGTGGACGCGATTTACGAAATCAAAGGTGGAAACACCGGACATGATATTATCAACGCACTGGACAACGCTACTCTTGAACCGACTTACCGCGCCGGATACATGCAACACAGTGCTGTGGAAAAATTAGACGAGCTGGAAAAAATTCATAATGTTAACAGCGTCGCGTTCGAACTGCTTGGTCCGCCGAGATTATCAAAACTTTTGCATGAAATTAATGTTTTAAAATTGGTATGCGGCAGTATGAAAGAGATTCTGAAGGAAACACCAGCTAACCTTTCAAAGAAATCATTCGAGTTAATCAAGAATAACAGAGACTTGAGCAATGAAATTATTTCGATAGGAATTCCAATTCTCTTACCTGACGGCAAATCACTTTTACGCGGCAATGATATTAAGATCCCACCTTTCCGAGGCGATAACGCATTGGACGTATCCTCCAGTACGATTGATTTCTGGGCACATGACGGCTGGGTTGATCTGCGCGAATCAAATATGAAAACTTGGCAGAAAAGACTACAGGCAATTATAGATGAAGCCGAGTTGATCACCTCAATTGATACCAGTTCTATGCATGTTAGAACAAGAAAATATTGGAATAATTTTGAAACAATCGACATCGGCAAAGTTGTAAGCTGGATCTTCATCAGAGAAGAAAAAGGCGAAAGAATGAAAGCGTAAGCTAAAATTTGATTTCACTTGTAAGAAAGTCCCGTTACGGCGGGACTTTTTTTTTCAAAAATGAAAGTTGGTTTGTATATGGTAGCAGTGTTTAGGAACGGCTTGATTGCAAAGAGACTCCCAGAAAAGATTCACCCCCCCTCTGAATCTTTTCTGAAGTCGATTAAAATTCATTCAAACGAGGTGCTGTAATCTTGAATTGAAATCACCGGCCAATTTTTGAGTCAGTCTTAGCCGAGTATCCATTCATTACAATTGTCTCTTTCTTGCATGTGAAATTTATGAAGGCGTGTGCTTTCTGAAACCAGTAGAACTACTAATTTTTGACGTTTTTTAGACCGTAACAACAAAAAACCTTAGTAGATCTACTAAGGTTTTTAAATCGTTTAGATTTGTATTGAATAAAATGAGGGTGAGATTATCAAAAATAGAAGTTCATCGCTTTATGAGAACTTTTCTTCATTTGATCATTAACGATAGTATAGCGTGATGTTTTTGTTTTAGTCTTTGCAATTTCTTTCGCGTAATATTTCTCATCGCTAAGTCTGTCTGCAGAACTTCTTTTTCGAATAGTCTTAACTTCATGCGGTTTGAATTGATCGAGTTGAAAAATTTTAGGAACCGGCATAGACTGTTTGTTTCTCATCGTCAGTTGTTCGCGATTTGCGCTTCGATGAAAATAAACCGTGTCGCTGTGAAAATTGACCTGTCCATGTTGTTCATTGTTATCGTCTTCTTTTACCTTTGACAGCAAAAAAGAAACAACCACAACCACTAGAAGTAGTCCGCTTCCAAAAATTAATACAGTAGTGATTATCTGAATAAGTTCCATATATGTCATGAATTTCTAAACCTCTGGCAATTTGAATGCCTCAATCCGTGTTAATTTTTATAAAAATTATCAATGTTCTTTTCGAATAAATCGTATCAACATGAGAACTTAATACAAAACAAGACACCCTATGCTTAGGATTGAAAGCAAATACTTACACTTCACATGTCAATTAACGGCTGGTATTTTTGGCTGGTTAAAACTTAATCGCAACTACTTCTGCTGCAAAAAAATTCTTGTGTTAAAGATAAGATTCGGCTACCTCAGTAATTTTCTACCCAACAAACACTAAGAAGTTTTTATTTTCGCTCTAATTATAATAAATTTTATATTAGCTGCGAACTATTTTTTTATCCCATGAATGAAGCGGAACGAATAATAAAAAAATTGAGACTTACATCACACCCTGAAGGCGGTTACTTTAGAGAAACCTATCGCGCAAAACAGAAAATCAGCGGGAATGTTTTACCAAAGAATTTCACTGGTGATAGAAATATTTCTACTTCAATTTATTTTCTTCTCGATGGTGATCAAGTTTCGCTTTTTCACAAACTCAGGTCGGATGAGCTTTGGCATTTTTACAAGGGCTCGCCGATCATTTTGCATTGCTTGAACGGTGACAATTATAAAAAAATACTTATCGGTAATAACTTCTCAAAAGGAGAATTACCGCAATGTGTTATTGAGGCGGGTACTTGGTTTGCAGCCGAAATCAAAAACAAAAAATCGTATTCGCTCGTCGGTTGTACAGTTGCACCGGGATTCGATTTCGCCGACTTCAAACTGGCAAAGCGATCAGAACTATTAAAGAGATTTCCCAATCGAGAAAAACTAATATTGAGATTTACTAATTGATGTTACGCACTTTCATAATCTTAATCGTAATCTTGCTCGTAATCTGGTTCTAAATCCGATTAAGATTATGATTAAGAGCAAGATTAAGAATTAGCTGCGTAATGTAAGTTACTAATATTTAAGTCCAAAGATTTTTTATGAAAACGACCGTTGAAGTTTTTGAAGGCGATATAACGACGCTGAATGTTGACGCCATTGTGAATGCTGCAAATAAATCTTTGCTTGGCGGTGGCGGAGTGGATGGCGCGATTCACCGGGCAGCCGGGCACCAATTGTTAGAAGAATGCCGAACATTGGGAGGTTGTGAAACCGGTCAAGCAAAATTAACACGAGGTTACAAACTGCCGGCTAAATATATAATTCATACTGTTGGGCCGGTATGGTACGGTGGGAATAAAAACGAAGACAAATTATTATCAAACTGTTACAAGAATTCTCTCGAGCTGGCGATGAATCATAAAGTAAAATCAATTGCGTTTCCATCTATCAGTACCGGCGCATACGGTTTTCCGTTTGAACGGGCAGCAAAGATTGCCGTGAAAGTTGTACAAGATTTTTTAGAAGAAAACAAAACAATTAAGAAAGTAGTGTTTGTATGTTTTGGAAAAGATGCGTTTGAAGTTTATAAGAACCTATTACCACTCTAATATATCTGAAAGGCGAAAAAGTCTGTCGGAACAGAGTTCCGACCTACAATTTAACATTTCATTTCACATTTTGTTAATGCAGAAATAGAACCGCAACACCTGCAACAGCAACAAAAGCACCCATTATCGAAATCCATGTCAACTCTTCCTTATAATAGAAACGAACCATCGGCAACATAATTATAGGCATGGTGGACATTAATGTGGAAGCAATACCAATCTTGGCGTAAGTAATCGAAATCATGCTGAATGTAATTCCAAGGAAGGGACCAAAGATTGATCCTATGAGAGTGAACATTAGAGCTTTGCGATCATTGTTAAATACATGAATTGGTTTTTTAAATCTGCTCGTCATAAGAGCAAGCGGATAAAAGATTATAAACGCACTTAAGATTCGAACAAAGCCAGCGAGGAATCCGTTTACTTCTCCTTCATTGAGAGCAAACTTGGCAAAGATCAATCCCACAGCTTGACCCGCAGCACCGATGACGGCGTAAAATATTCCATGATAATCAATCCGGTAATTTGAGGTTGGCTTTTCTTCCCTTTTGAACACTACAATAGCAATCCCGCTCATTGTAATAATTATTCCAAGAAATCCTAAGAGAGAAAGTTTTTCATCAAGGAAAAAATAAGCGAGGAAAGCGGACATCGGGGGAACCAGCGACATTATCAACATGCTCACTCTAGCGCCGATGCTGCGGTAAGCTTTAAACAAAAATGTATCCCCAATTACCAATCCGATGAAACCGCTAACGCCAAGATTTAGAATCTGGCTAACAGATAAATTTATCTTCACGTTGAACAGAAGAAATGTAATGATAAGAAAGACAAGCGCCATTGCCATTCGGGTAACATTAACATAGAATGGACCAACGCGTTTCGATGCTTCCGTAAATGCGATTGAGGTAATCGACCAAAAGAAAGCGGTAATTAAAGCGGCTGTTTCTCCGAAGAGCGGCATAAGTAACAAACCTTTTTTTGCATCAATAAGAAGAAAAAAATTCCCTGCTGTATAATTTCTGAAAAAATTACAATGTAAAATACATTTTATATTCAAATGGATGAGGCATAGTACCAATAGCATGTATCTCATCGTTTTTCAAATTGACCCATTGCTTAAGCAACTGATCATCAAAAATATTTCCTCTTTTCAAGAAATCGTGATCGGCTTCAAGAGCATCAAGCGCCTCGGTTAAATTTCTCGGAAGCATTTGAATCTTAGCACTGTTCAATTCGTCGAGAAAATTTTTGTCGTACGGTCCAAAACCTTCTTTAAGCGGATCGATCTTGTTAGCAACACCGTCAATTCCGGCAAGCAGCATCGCGGTTAAACACAAGTAAGGATTTATTGTCGCGTCGGGCGGACGATATTCGAACCGTGTCTCTTGCGGATTAGAAACATATTTGGGAATTCTAATTGCCGATGCACGGTTACCCATTCCATATGTGAGTGCAACCGGGGCTTCAAATCCCGGGACCAATCGTTTGTATGAGTTGGTGCTGGGATTTGTAAATGCAGATAATGCCGGCGCATGTTTAAGCATTCCGCCAATAAAATATCTGCCGAGTTCGTTCATGTTTCCGTACTCACCCTTTTTGTAAAAGGCATTCTTCCCATTCTTTGTCAAAAACAGATGAAGATGAAGACCGTTGCCGGATTGCTGGTACATTGGCTTCGGCATGAACGTAATGAACAAGTTTTTTTGCTGCGCAAAGTTGAACAACACATATTTTGTTGTGATGATATTATCGGCGGTTGATAACAAATCGGTAAAATAAGTTTCGATCTCCTGCTGACCCCTCTCACCTACTTCGTGATGATGATACTTAACTTTGATTCCGAATTTCTGCAATAGCTTAGATGCTTCATCTCGGAAGTCATCATAAATGTCGAAAGGATTTGCGGCGTGATAAGCTCTCTTGTAAAATTCTTCGGCATGTTCAACACGATAGAACGAAGTCGCTGTCCTTGTATCGTACTCCACATTCGAAAAAATATAGAATTCAAATTCGGGGCCCCACCAGGATTTATCGGCACCGGTTACTTTTTTAAGAAGCGATTCCGCTTTGGATGCAATGTATCTACCATCCTGAGAAAAAGGAGAACGTTTTTCGTCGGTTAAAATCATGTTCGAATAAAAACTGATTGTGGGCGCGTCTCGGAAAAGATCAATAGTTGCGGTGTTGAGATCCGGGACCAATATCATATCACTGTTTTCAACTTTTCCAAATCCAAAACTTGAGCCGTCAAATCCAACACCCTCTTTAATTATTTTCGTCAACACGTCGTCGTTAATAGGAAGAGTGATATGATGAAGTCTGCCGGAGAGATCAATAGATTTTAAGTCGACAAATTCAATTTTGTTTTTCTTGATGAGTTCGTTTACAGATTTGACTGTTTGCTTAGACATGTAGTCCTCGCCAAGTTTTTAATAAAACAAATCCCGCCGTGGCGGGATTTGTTATTAAGATTAGTTGATTATTCAACGTTACAATTTATCGTAGCGATACCCGGGAAAATCGCCGTCGTATCAAGCTCTTCCTCAATTCTTAGCAACTGATTATACTTTGCAATACGATCGGTTCTGCTAGCTGAACCGGTTTTAATTTGACCCGCGTTCGTTGCAACTGCAATATCTGCAATTGTTGTGTCTTCAGTTTCTCCAGACCGATGCGAGACAACAGCGGTATAACCGGCACGTTTAGCCATCTCGATTGCATCAAGAGTTTCGGTGAGTGTTCCTATCTGATTAACTTTGATCAAAATAGAATTTGCAACACCCAAAGAAATTCCTTTTGACAAAAACTCTGTGTTGGTAACAAACAGATCGTCACCAACTAACTGAATTTTGTTACCGACTTTATCGGTCAACAATTTCCATCCATCCCAATCAAATTCTGCCATTCCGTCTTCAAGAGAAATTATAGGATACTGCTTAACCCAGCTTGTCCAGTAGTCAACCATTTTCTCCGGCGACATATAAGACTTATCCGACTTGAAGAAGAAATATTGTTTCTTATCGTTGTCCCACATTTCACTTGCTGCCGGATCGAGCGCAATAAAAATATCTTTCCCGGCTTTGTAACCGGCTTTCTCAATTGCTTCAAGAATTACAGTGATTGCTTCTTCGTTCGATTTCAAGTTGGGCGCAAATCCGCCTTCATCACCAACAGCAGTATTGTAACCTTTCTTCTTCAAAACAGATTTTAATGAATGAAAAACTTCGGCGCCGTATCGCAGCGCTTCTTTAAAGGACGGCGCGCCTGCAGGCATTACCATAAACTCTTGGAAATCCACATTGTTGTCCGCATGCTTTCCGCCATTCAAAATGTTCATCATAGGAACAGGAAGCGTTCTTGCACTTACACCGCCGATGTATCTGTACAGCGGCAATCCCAGCGATTCTGCTGCAGCTTTTGCACAAGCTAATGAAACTCCGAGAATAGCATTAGCGCCGAGTTCAGATTTAGTTGGTGTTCCATCCAACTCACATAAAAAATTATCGATTGCTACTTGATCAGTAGCGTCAAAATCGACCAGCTCTTCAGCAATTCTGTTATTCACATTATCAACTGCTTTTTGAACTCCTTTTCCTAAATAGCGGGTTTTGTCGCCGTCTCTTAATTCAACTGCTTCGTTTTCACCGGTGGATGCGCCGCTTGGAACAGCAGCTCTTCCAACAATTCCGTTTTCCAATGTTACTTCTACTTCAACTGTTGGGTTGCCTCTCGAATCGAGAATCTCTCTACCCCAAATATCAACTATCGTTGTCATCTTATATTTTTCTCCTAGTTAGTTCAAATTTTTCGAGCCAAAAATAATCAAAATTGGGTTCTAAATTCAATTTAAAGAATCGAAGAAATTAACTTTTGATTATATTTTGATAGGGTTTTTGCCCCGGTAGCTCAGAAGGATACCCGCTTCGACTCGCAAGACTTGTCGGTGCGAGGCGAGGAGCAGCAGTTTCCTAAACGATGAAATATTTTATTTACATATTGAAAAGTTTGAATTTCGTAAAGACATACGTTGGGATGACAAATGATCTGGAAAGAAGATTATCCGAACACAATTCCGGGAAATCGATTTACACAAGAAAGTTTAAACCATGGAAGATAATTTACACCGAAGAGTATGGAACTATTGAAGAAGCCAGAAACAAGGAAAAATATTACAAGACTTCAGCTGGAAGAATACAGCTAAAAAAAATATTATGTACAATGCCCCGGTAGCTCAGAAGGATAGAGCAGCAGTTTCCTAAACTGTTGGTCGGAGGTTCGATTCCTCTCCGGGGTACAACAGAGAAAATCACAAACTTATTGAGAGCGTTTCACAATGAAAAAAATATTGGGTACAATCGTTTTTGCACTTGTTGATATCGTTTGCTTTCTTCAAGGCAGCATTATTCTTTTCTACGCCTTGTTGCACATCAACTATAAAGTTGAAGTTGTACGTGGTGAAGGACTTTCAACATTAGAGATGCAAAATGTTCCGGTTGCAATAGGAGGATACTACTACTATGCTGATCAATACATTAAAATTGCGTTGATTGGCTTAGCGTTGATTATTACCGGTTTTCTAATGAGGAACTGGCGAAAAAGCTTTTGATAAGGTTCACTTTATCAAACTTCTATTAATTTGGAATAATATTATATTTGAAGTGTATCTATTGACTCTTATAATCCTCTTCCAACTATCAATAAATTTTTAATAAGTAATGAGGTAAATAATGAAGCAAAAAAAATCTACAATCGGATTTACTCTATTTATTATCTTGTTATTTTCTGGATGGATTTCAACCAATGCTCAATCCATATTCAAGGATTTTGGTTGGAAAGGCGGCATCCAAGTCAACGGAGTTATTCCAACTAACGAATTTGCCGACGACAACGGATTATCTCTTTCCTCTTATTTGTTCAGGGGGTACTTGAGATATGAAATTGACCACGATTGGAACGCTGAATTCAATTTAGGTTATGTGAAATACAAAGGTGACGATGTCAGCAAGTCCACATTTGAAACTTCCATCATTCCGATTGAACTCCGTTTGCTATACACACCTTTTGATTTAGAAAATTGGAATCCTTATTTCTATGCCGGCTTCGGCGCGTTGAATTACAAAGTAGATACTAAACCGGTTTCAGTATCGCCCAACTCGGTTGAAGAGAGCGGTTGGACCGGCGTAATTCCTGTCGGCGTTGGAACCGAAGTCCGGTTGTCAAATCAAGTGTTCCTAGATCTCAGTGTTGGGCTTAGTTATTCTTTGACGGATAACCTCAACTATTACCGCATTGATACTTACAAAGACGGTTACATCAATTTGGGTGTTGGTTTAACATTCTCAAACGAAAGTTTAAATACCGATAACGATGAAGACGGTTTAACCAAGAAGGAAGAACTTAAACTCGGGACAGATCCGAACAATCCGGATACTGACGGTGATGGTCTTAAGGACAGCGACGAAGCAATGAAATATAAAACGAATCCTTTAAAAACCGATACCGATGGCGATGGATTGAGTGATTACGATGAAGTTACAAAATATAAAACCAATCCATTAAGTGTTGATTCTGACAGCGACGGTTTAACAGACGGCGATGAAGTTACAAAATACCATACCGATCCGTTGAAAGTTGATTCTGACGGTGACGGTTTAACAGACGGTGATGAAGTAATGAAATATCATACCGATCCATTGAAAGTTGATACGGACGGCGACGGTTTAACTGACAGCGAAGAAGTTATGAAATACAAAACCGACCCGTTGAAAGTTGATACCGATGGCGGAACTGTTAACGACGGAGTTGAAGTAAAACGCGGAACCAATCCTCTTGATCCAAGCGACGATGTTCCACCGGCATTCGTTGAGAAGGAAATAGGTCTGGACATGGTTCATTTTGGATTCAATAAATCCAATCTAACCAAAGAAGCTAAGAAGATTTTGGATAATGATTTCGAATCACTCAGCAAGTATACTGAACCGAAGATTACACTGAGCGGTCATACTGATTCTATCGGCAGCGATAAGTACAACATGAAACTTTCTGAAAAGAGAGCAAATGTTGTTAAAGAGTATCTTGTTAAGAAAGGTTTGGATGAAAAACTATTCACTGTTCAAGGCTTTGGAAAAACAAAACCAATTTCCTCCAACAAGACTGCTAAGGGCAGAGCCGAAAACAGAAGAACTGAAGTAACCGCTAAAGTTATGGAAAAAACAAAGTAAGACTTTGATTCAATGATAGCGAAAAGGGCTTGAACTCCAAGCCCTTTTTTTTAAACAAGTTCGAATCCCGGGACAAGTCTTTCTTTCAGCGATTAAACATTAACCGTTAAAAACAAAAAAGCTGTTGTACTTATCCAGAACAACAGCTTTTAATAAAAATAAATTCTAGCTATTCTTCAGTATGTGCTAACCAATATCCGCCAATGCCGTTGAATTGAGTATCGCCCCAAACTTCGGCAAACAAAACAAAGCCGTCTCGCGATACACCTTTTGCTATAATATTGTAACGAACCTGTGTTGATCTTTCGGCATCGAGCAGTGTGGTCATTACAACTACTTTGGGTTTCTTATCGAATGGCTTGTTAAAAGTGATTTCATACTCAACGGTTCTTCTTCCTTGATTCGTATTCAGAGTATAACCTTCATTCTTGTCTTTTCCGTAGAAGAATGTTCCGCTTTGAACTTGAGACTGTGCATAAGTAAACGAACTAACAAACATTACTGCTGCTACAACTAATAATAGCTTCTTCATAGTTCACTCCTCATTTGTTGTTAAGGTTCATTTTATTTGAAACGATTTCCGATTATAAATTCAGCATTAAAGAGCAATTTGTCAATTACCAATTTAACATGGTGGAAAAATATTTTTTAGATATGAAGTATCCTTTTTATCTGTTCGAAAGTTTTTTCTATGCCGGTTGGGCGAAAATCCAATTCGGTTTCTGCCTTCAATGTTATAAGCCCCGATTTAAGCGGGCGCGGTGCGGGCTGATTCAATTCCTTTGTCAGAATAGGTTTGATTAAATTTTTGTCCAAGTTAAAAAAGGTTGCTATCCTCTGCGTAAAATCGAAGCGAGACAAAAATTCTGGACCGCCAATGTTGTAAATTCCTTTCTTCTTAAACTCTACTATAGCCGAGATAGCTGCTACGAGATCATCAACGTAAGTTGGATTTCCGATTTGATCGGTTACGATTTTAATTGTTTTACCATCACGAAGAGAATCGACCGCCCACCTTACAAAATCCGGGCGACCGTATTTTGCCGGACCATATAAAATGTTTGTTCTGATAACTGTAAATCTGGTACCGCTTGTCTTTATGGAATTTTCCGAAGCTAGTTTTGTGCGGCCGTAATAACCAATCGGATTCGGTTTATCGTTTTCTGTGTAAGGTCCGTTCTTGCCGTCAAAAATATAATCTGTTGAAAAATGAATGAGATGGGCATCAACAGTCCATGAATACAAGGAAATATTTTCGACTCCGTTAACATTTATTTTCCAAGCTGTTTCTTTTTCCGTTTCCGATTTATCAACATTTGTGAATGCCGCGGTATTAACAATAAAATCCGGGAAGAAATTTAGAATTATCTCTCGCACATTATTTTTTTGTGTTATGTCCAGTTTGCGGTATTCAACATTAGAAACGTAAGATTCATCTTCAAACGAAGTACAAAGCAGTTCATTGTTGGAGGACTGACTCATGTATTCAACAAGCCGCTGTCCCAACATTCCGTTGGAACCGATTATCAAAATTCTTTTCTTTATAGTCTCGGGGCTAATCATTCAAATCCAGTTTTGAAATTTCAGTTAAGTTAGCTGATGATGCGGCGACAGCGCCTGCTTTATTTGCAAGTTTCAAAGAAAGCTTAATCTCGCTTGTGGAAATATATGAATAAAAGAAAACCGCCCCAAAGATGTCGCCGCATCCTACTTTGTTTACAGTATCAACGTGCTCACTTTTCATAAAAATAGACTCGACTGCGCTTTCATTTTTGAAATAAACCTGTGCACCAAGACTACCTTTTGTAACGATCAGTAGCTTTGGACCTTTTCCGCAAATATTTACTGCGCATTCCATTTCGTTTGCCGATTGATGCAGCATTTTAATCTCATTTTCATTTACCTGTACGGCATCGATGTTTTTCAGCCAGAGAGATGCATTCGGTATCGGTCTAAACTCTCTCTTCATGTTGGCGCTGATTCCGCGGGTTAATGTGTGGACATCAAAATAAATCAGTCCATGAAATTTCTTTCTTATCGTTTGCAATTGCTCAAGCGAAATATCGAATCCGGTAATCATGTTAATTAGAATACCGTCAAAACTATTCCAGTCATTGACACATCTGATATCTAACTGACTCGATAAGTTTTTGTATTCTTCTTCTCTTTCACCCGCACCCGATGTTTTAAGAATTACTTCCGGTAAAGATTCTACACGAGTAGCGAGACTCAGATTTACTTTCGAATAAACTTTCTCAAATATTTGAAACGACTTTTCATTCCATGATGTTAATAGAAAAATCTCATCGGAAGGTTTTGCTACTGACAATAATCCAAGCGCCGAATAATATACACCCCCCGGTTTCGGCTGTTCATTTTCCGCGCCTTCAAAACGATCTACTATTGAGTGTCCGATTACTAAAATTTTCATTGAATCAAAAAAAATGTATTTTGAACAAAACTAATACCAACCTTGTTTAACATTAAAAAATAACGAATTAAAAACTCACCGGAAAAGAGATCACTTATGAAAATCGGAATTACATGTTACCCGACTTACGGCGGCAGCGGAGTAGTTGCTACCGAGTTGGGATTGG
>JAJYMU010000072.1 GCA_021786655.1 Bacteroidota bacterium | reverse complement strand
TTGTTTCGCGAACCGGAATCCGTGAAAGAAGAATGATGGAAAACGGTGCAACGAGCGATATGGCGGTTAAAGCCATTGAAGATTTATTAGCAACCACCAAAGTCGATCCTAAAGATATTGATGTAAGCATCGTTGCAACAGTTACACCGGATATGTTTTTCCCGGCTACGGCATGTTTGGTTCAAGAAAAAATCGGTGCTACAAAAGCTTGGGGTTTCGATCTCTCCGCTGCATGTTCGGGATTCTTGTTCGCACTTCAAACTGGCGCAAGTCTAGTTGAAACCGGTAAGTATAAAAAAGTAATTGTCGTTGGTTCCGATAAGATGACGGCGATTACAGATTATACCGATAGAAACAATTGTATTCTTTTCGGTGATGCAGCATCTGCCGTTCTGCTTGAACCTACCGAGGATGTTAGATACGGCATTAAGGATTCACTATTATATATTGATGGAGCGGGCAAAGACAGTCTGAATATGAAAGGAGGCGGAAGTTTGAATCCTCCTTCCCACGAAACCGTTGACAAGAAGATGCATTACATCTATCAAGATGGTAAAGCTGTTTTCAAAGTTGCAGTTAAAGGAATGGCTGATATTTCATACGAGATTATGCAGAAAAATAATTTGAAAGGTGAAGACGTTTCGTATTTGGTGCCTCATCAGGCGAACCTAAGAATAATTGATGCTACCGCTCAACGCATGGGAATTTCGAAAGAGAAAGTAATGGTCAATATAGATAAATACGGCAATACAACTGCCGCTACTATTCCGTTGTGTTTAACAGAATATTATCGCGCGGGAAAAGTGAAGAAAGGTGATAATCTAATTCTCGCAGCATTCGGCGCCGGTTACACATGGGGTTCTTTGTATTTGACCTGGAGTATGGATTAGTGGGAAAACGTGCGTTCATATTTCCAGGCCAAGGTTCTCAATATGTGGGAATGGCTAAAGACCTTTACGAGAATTCCGTGGAGGCAAAGGAGATGATTCGCACTGCCGAGGAAGCGACAGGCATTGCTCTTTCACATTTGATGTTTAACGGTCCTGAAGATTCTCTGAAACAAACCGACGTAACGCAGCCGGCAATTTTTGTTCATAGCGTGGTTCTTGGAAGTATTATCAGAACTTTAGAACCTGATATGGTAGCCGGGCACTCATTGGGCGAATACTCTGCACTTGTAGCGGCTCGATCAATTCAGTTTTATGATGCGGTGAAGCTTGTTCATCACCGCGGTAAAGCTATGCTTCAAGCCGGAATCGACCAGCCCGGAATAATGGCTGCTGTTGTTGGTTTACAAAGCGATGTTCTAGAAAATATTTGCAGCGAAGCATCTTCAAAGGGAATAGTTCAGTGCGCAAATTTTAATTCGCCGGGACAAATTGTTATTTCGGGCTCGGTTGATGGCGTTAATGCGGCGATGGAAATCGCAAAAGCCAAAGGCGCTAAGCTGGTTAAAGAATTGGTTGTCAGCGGAGCGTTTCATTCACCGTTAATGCAAAGTGCAAAAGAAAGTTTGAAAATAAAATTGGACTCGACTCAGTTTTACGATGCAAAAATTCCGGTGTATGCAAATGTTACTGCTAAACCGGTAAAAGGAAAAGAAGAAATAAAAAATCTATTATATCAGCAGTTGAATCATCCCATTAGATGGGAAGAGACAATTGTGAATATGATTGCCGACGGCGCCGATGAGTTTTATGAAATTGGTCCGGGTAAGGTGTTGCAAGGTTTGGTGAAAAGAATTAATCCAAATGTAAAAGTGTTTGGTATCGACAAATTTTCCGATGTTGAAAGGTTTCTCTGATGCAGCATAAATTTGAAAAGAAGATCAACGATATGTTCGTCGATCCAATCATTTTCACACAAAAATTTGTAAAGGCGTGCGATATCTGCATCTGTTCCGGCGAATGCTGTTACTACGGCGTCTACACCGACAAGTCGGATTATGAAAAGATTCTTTCTGTCAAAGAGAGGGTCATTAAATATATGGACGAATCTCAAACCAAAGATGTTGCTAAATGGTTTGAAGAACCCGAAGAGGATGATGATTTTCCTTCTGGCATCGCAATAGGGACCGAGGTTCATAACGGGAAATGTGTTTTTCTTGATAAACAAGGATTTTGCACGCTTCAGAAAATGGCTTATGCTGAAGGGGAATTCAAGTGGAAATATAAACCGCTATATTGTATATTATTTCCGCTTGTAATTTTTGAAGGTGTGCTAACCGTTGATGATGAGCATCTTGCTAGTATGCACTATTGCAGCAAATCTCAAAATCAAGTTTCGACAGTGTTTGAATGTTGTAAGGAAGAGTTGCGTTATCTGTTAGGCGAGAAGGGATTTGAGGAATTGGAAGAATACCGTGAAGAATACTTTAAGAATTTGTTAAAGACAGAGATTAAAGTTGAAGTTAGCAAATAAGAAAGCAATCGTAACGGGCGGAACTCGCGGCATAGGCAATGCTATAGTGCGCGAATTAGCCGGAAATGGTTGCAGCGTTGTTTTTACTTATTTCAGTTCGGATGAAGCTGCCCGTCTTTTAGAGAACGAATTGACAAGCGATAATGTTAAAGTGCTGGGCTTCAAAGCTGATGCTGCTTCTTTTGCAGCAGCACAAGAAACCGTAAATTATGCTATTCAAAATATTGGCGGTTTGGATATTCTTATTAACAATGCCGGACGAACAAAAGATAATTTACTTCTCAGAATGTCCGAGCAGGACTTTGATTCAGTGGTAAATGCTAACTTGAAAAGTGTTTTCAACTATACTAAAGCGGCATTGAAACCGATGATCGGCCAGCGTTACGGAAAGATTGTAAATATTAGTTCGGTTGTGGGAATTATCGGTAATCCTGGACAAGCGAACTATGTCGCGTCCAAAGCGGGAATTATCGGACTCACAAAATCGAACGCAAAGGAATTGGCTTCAAGAAATATAAATGTTAATGCGGTAGCGCCGGGATTCATAGAAACAGATATGACCGGCAAACTTAACGATCAACAAAAGGAAGCAATTTTATCCGCTGTACCTATTAAGCGTCTTGGAAAACCGGAAGACATTGCAAAAGCTGTTGCCTTTCTTTGCAGCAGCGATGCAGATTATATTACGGGCCAAGTCTTAAAGGTTGACGGCGGAATGGTAATGTAAACGAAGTTTTTAATAAACAACATTTATTAACTAAACAAGGAGAGTAAATGGACATTGAGGCAAAAGTAAAAGAAATCGTTATGGATAAACTCGGAGTCGAAGAATCACAAATTACTCCAGAAGCTTCATTCACAAACGATCTTGGCGCTGACTCATTGGATATAGTTGAATTGGTTATGGGATTTGAATCAGCATTCGATATTTCGATTCCAGATGAAGACGCCGAAAAAATTTCCACAGTTGGCGACGCTACCAAGTACTTGAAAGAAAAACTAGGAAAATAAACCTTATTGAAAAGACCATGGTTTCGGCTGTGGTCTTTTCCTTTGTCATGCCATCCACAAATAACACAAGGATCAAAAATGAATAA
>JAJYMU010000197.1 GCA_021786655.1 Bacteroidota bacterium | reverse complement strand
ATTGGCGAACCCGATTCATTGCTGGATATAGCATGCGGCGCGGTGCCGTTCAATTCAAAAGCGAAAAAACAGATATGTATAGATTTCAGCATCACCGCAGTGAAAGAAGCCAAGCAGAATAAACCGGACGGATTGTTTGTCCTGGGCGACATAACGAACATACCGTTAAAAGATAATTCGGTTACGGATACAATTTCTTTGCATACTATTTATCACATAGATAAAGACAAACAGTCGCGTGCAATTGAAGAGATAAGAAGAGTATCGCAAAAAAAATGTTATGTGATTTACAATGCAGGCAAGCATGCAACGTTGGTGAATATTCTAACTCTTCCGCTGCAATTATGGAATTGGTCGGAAAAGAGAATCAATCCCAACAGCAAAAGAAAAGTTTATTTCTATGCACATGATTATAGCTGGCTCGAAAAATACGGCAGACTTGAGACGTACACTCTGCTGAATGAAAACGGAATAAAATTGTACAGCATATTTTTAGGATTGATAGCTAAGATCGAAAAGTATTTTCCCCGGCACGCCTATCACCCGTTGTTAATAATTGATAAGAAAGGTTGAAGTTTTATAAATTGACACATATCGTCCATTGGCGTATATTTACCCATGAGAATTATAGAGACCTCCGTTTTTACAAAAAGGTTGATGAATCTTCTCCTCGACGAAGAATATCGTAAGCTTCAAGCCGAGATTGTAATGAATCCGGAGAAAGGAAAACTCATCGTTGGAAGTGGAGGACTAAGAAAAATCCGATGGGTGATTCCTGGAAAAGGAAAAAGCGGCGGTGTTAGAATTATTTATTATTGGGCTAAGGCAAAAGAAATCATATTGATGCTGTTAATCTATTCAAAGAACGAACAAGATGATTTATCGCGCGAGCAATTAAAAATACTAAAATCGCTTGTCCAGAAGGAGTTTAAATGAAAGACGAATTGTTTTACGAGCTACAAAAAAGTATAAAAGAGGGTGGGAAAATATTAAAAAGTAAAAAAAAGCCGAGTCGTGAATTTAATTTTGATAATCCCGATCCCAAAAGTATAAGGGAACAACTTGGCTTATCTCAAAATAAATTTGCGAAGTTACTCGGAATAAGTTTATCAACTTTACAGAATTGGGAACAAGGGCGCCGTAAGCCAGATGGACCGGCAAAAGTTTTGCTGAACATAGCTGCTAATTATCCGGAAGCAATTTTCAATACAGTTTTTCGCTAAGAGTTTTCCGGTCATCATGGACCGTCAATTCATCCAATCAATCACAGTTGATACGCTTGTCTCAGCGCCGCTTATCTGATCTTTAATTTTTATCGTGATCAAATACTTTCCCGTTTTCACTTTGGATAAATCAAGCTGGAAATACTGCTTGGGATTTATCTCTTCGGTTTGATAATTTGAAGTGAGCGCAATTTTCTCTTCACGCTTCTTTCCAAAAACACTCAGCATATCGTCAAGCGTTTTTTCGAATCTCGTTTTGTTCACGGAATCGTAATCTCTGATCTCAACATTCTGAGTAAAGTTCGTTAAACCGGAAGAACTTTTCTTTAGATTGTAAATTTCATAATAGACAAACAGCGGCTCCACTTTCGAAAATTTCTTTGTTGGATTGACAAGAATGTTCACTTCATCTCGGTTGATGCAGAACTTTTCCGGTTTGTCCGTCTGCACGTCCGATGCAAGGATGATGTCGCTCATATCCAGGCGTATGTTGCTGAATTTCTTGATGCGAAGATTCGCGCGTTTTACCGCCACCCCTTTGTCTATGTTTCTCAGAACTTCAAAAGAATAGTAACCGGTATCCGCAACCGAAGTTACATCCAGCACATTCGTATAAAGAGGTTTGCCCCCCGGAACGTTAACTATGCTTCCCGGATAAAACGAATCAACTTTTATTTTTTTGTTTATCTCTTCTTCAGATAAATCGTTGAAGAAATAAAACGCGGCAATATGGCTCATGTCAAGCTTCCCCGCTTTTAGCAAACTGTCAGATGACGTTAACCCATAACTAACGTAAAGATCGGTATGATTTCTTCGTTCGCTGCTTTTGAATTGAGCGAGATCGTAATCAACATCAAACTTCGGTCCCTCAAACTTAGGAGTGTAATATTCGAATCGTGCTTTGCGCAAATATTCTGCGTAGAATTGCGTGTCGCCGGCGTACTGCGAGCGAACTTTATCGGTTTCATTTCCCGGCACGCTGAACTGAAAATTTCCGGACGATGCAAGATCGGTGAATGCAAAAGTCATGTCGGGATAATTCCAAATTTCTGTTTTGAGTCCGACAGCCAAGCCGCCCATTTCCGGACGGATGCGCGTAAGTTTTTCTGGTTCGCCGTAACGAAGAACAATTTCGCCGCGGTCAGATTTCCATCCGACAATCCCCATTTTCGGAACGCTGAAAAATAAATTTGCATAAGCCACGCGCGAATAATGTTCAAGCAGGCGCTCGTTGTAATCGGTGAGAAAAAGCGGATCGGAAATTTTCCAGAATTGATCTATGATCTGGTTTAATTCGTAATCGCTTAACTTATCAATCTCGTCGTTCATGACCGGTTTAAGAAGCGTCTTAACCGAGTTGAAAGTGAAATCTTTTTTCTCATCCTCGTTCATCGCCGCCAAAGCTTTCTTGTACGCTTCAAAACTTTCTTTCATCTTGGAAATCTTGTAGTAAAGCAAACCCATGCAGAGAAAAATATCTTTATCGGCTTTGTTCAACTTTTCTAATTTCTTAAGAAGCGGAATTCCTTTTTGCGGCTGCCCTGCTTTCTCGTAAAGCAGACTCAGTTTCAGCGACGCATTGTAATTGGCAGAATCGATTTTGAGCGCACGTTTGTAAAATTTTTCCGCTTCTAGAAAATCTTTATCGGCATATTCCTGAAGCGGCGCGAGAAAATCGTCTCCCAGAACTCTTGAAGAATTATTGTACTCGGAATAATCTTCGTCCTTAATCTTCCCCAAACCAATCCACGCTTCGGTCTGATTGCTGTCCAGCGCGATAATTTGTTTGTACTGATCATACGCGGTAAATCTTGCAAATGATTGGCAGATATCCGCATAAAGATATTTGTACGTGATGTTGTCCGGTTCCATTAGAACTGCGGTTTGCAAATTTTCGTATGCAAGGTTGCGCGAATAGTAAGTGTTGCGGTGAAGATAAATTTTTGCAAGTTCAACGTGAGAAGCCGCGTCGCCATTTTCACGAATTGATTCTTTGAAATATTTTTCCGCGCTCAATGTGTCTTTGGCTTTTAAAGCTTCAATTCCTTTCCGGTAATTTTCTTCGTTTGAGAGTTGGGTGTATATTTGAGCTTGAGAAACGCACGCGACAGCTCTTGCGCTTATAGGACAAAAGAAAAAAAGCGAGGCAATTAAAATTTGAAAATTATGTTGTATGAATCGATTCATGACCGCTCCAACGCAGAAAAACTTACTAACAATAGCGGCTAAAATCAATTCTCTTAATCTTCTAACAAATTTAGTTGTTCTGTAACTTTTGCGAACCGATTACCGTCTAAAT
>JAJYMU010000249.1 GCA_021786655.1 Bacteroidota bacterium | reverse complement strand
AGACTTTGTTCACAACAGTTCTTTTCTTGTAAACCTTTTTAAGGTTTTCGCTTCGGAGGATTAATTTTTCCTGCATAAAAACGGGAATCCTTGATGAAGTAAGAAAGTACATCTTGTCTTGCAAACAATAAATTTTCTTTAGCCGGTCTGTTGGAAAAAATTCTGAAAGTCGGAATCGTAAAATCTTTTTCTTTACCGGCGATTGTATTTTCTGGATGATATTCGCTTGCCGGTTTACCGTAAAGACGGACGTCCTTCACTTCCTTGTCTTTGAAAAATATTTTCGCACGTTCCGAACTCGACTTCAACAAACCGTTCGGTTCTTTGTCCTCGTAAAGATAATATATACTCAGTACATTTCCCTCAACTTCCGTTCTATTCAAACCTTCTTTGTCGAAAAACAATTTTATTTTCTTGCCCGAAATCTGATCGAACCGGTTAAGGGAATCTTTATTGGTCGAGATTATCGATGCATTGGATCTTATGTCCATCCAATCCAACCTATTGTCTTTCATGTAAACAAAAATTGAATCTCCAGTAAGCTGAGTGTTCTCGTTCCAAACTACCGGAGGAGACTGATCGTTTTCCCTTCTGAAGGTTTGAAGCAGCTGTTTTTTCTGAAAGTAAAATGTTTGTCCGTTCACGGATGAAAAATTTTGTCTTAGAATTCTTACCGAGTCCGTTGCGATAAGACGCTTTGTGCTGTCGTCGTAAGATTCCATCAGCTTGGATGAAATCATAAGAGTATCAAACGCTCCGGTTGAAGTTGTATCGATCTTAACCAAGAATGGAGAGCCGGAAATGCGTGAGTATTTTGTCTTATCGTGATTTTCAAGTTCGTTACCGAAAATTGCAAGTTTGTTGTTCGGGTCATAAATCCGCACATGTTTATACGCATAAGTTATTTTGTCGTTACGAAAATGAATTAAGCTGTCGGCAAGAATAGTTGAAGCCGTATCCTGCACGATCACGTTTCCGACTGCAATGGACTTGTCTTCGTTGTCATAGTAATCAATTTTATCCGAGGTTAGAGTTGAGAGTGAATCCACAAGTTTAACATTGCCGTAAAAGTGAGAATGTTTTTCATCAAAGTAGTAGTAGCCGTTTTGAGAACTTACCTGCACATGACCGTCTGTTAACCAAATACCGCTAACGGAATAAGCAATCTTAGTATCGCCGTAATAAAAACCGCGGTCTGTTTTGATGATGATGCTGTCCTGCGTTACAATAACGTTTCCAGTAAGCTCTGCTTGGTTCCTCGCAATATATTGCGTTGCATTGTCACACGTAATTCTAACCGCGCCCTGGGTCATCACCACATGCCCGTGGACTTCCCTAATGCTTTCACCGTTGATCGTTTTTCCAACAAGACTGTCTCCAATCACCTGGATGCGGTTATCCTCCTGGGCGGATGATATGCCCGCAATGAAAATCAGCATTACGAATGATGCGAACAGAAATTTCATTTCTTTTTCTTATCGGATAATGTTGATGAATATGTCACGTTGTAAATCACGTAATTGCTCAAGTGCTGATCAGATTCAAAGCCGAATCCTTCAATTATTTCTTTTGGTGAAGTGATGGTGACAAATTTATCGGTAACGATTTTTTGATCTTTGTTGCGCCACATAAGTTCGCTCGTTTTCAAAACTGTGCCGCTGTCGTTCCGCGCAACAACGCTGTCCATCGCAAACATATTTTGAGTGACATCATCAACTTTTCCTTTTAGTGAAGTCAGCATGGAAGTTTTTTTCTGATCGCGGTTGTAAAAATCTATTTTAACTCCGTCCAGCAATGTTACCTTCTGCTTATCGTACATTCTTAAATGATTGGTGAAAAGTACCGCTTTGATTTTGCCGGCATCGGTGAACATTATTTTGGAATTCCAGCTTTCATTGGAAGGAATTTCCCCTTTGATTTCCGATTTATCAATCTGCGGCTGAATCTTTTCTTCCGAACATGAAACGATTACAGCTACAGCAAATATTGCCAGCAAAATTTTTTTCATCTCGATTGGAGACCCAGCTTGACCAGATCGTGTAAGTGAAGAATGCCTTCGGGTTTATTGTTTTCATCAACAACAGGCAAAGAAGTTATATTATAAGTTTCCATTTGCTGAAGCGCGAACGAAGCTAAAAAATCTTTACTTATCGTCTTGGGGTGACGAGTCATCACATCCGCGGCGGTAAGATTTCTTATATCGAGAGTTTTTTCGAGCAAGCGGCGCAAGTCGCCATCCGTAATCACGCCGACAAGAATATCATTGTCGTTTAAGACGCAAGTTGCACCCAATCTTTTCGAAGTGATTTCAAGAATTGCATCCTTGATGGAAGTTCTTTCATGAACTTTCGGCAAACTTTTACCGGTTATCATTATCTCGGAAATTTTCAGCGAAAGTCTTTTTCCTAAACTTCCTCCAGGATGCAGCAGTGCAAAATCTTCTACGGTGAATCCTCTAATTTCCAAAAGAGCAATTGCAAGCGCATCGCCCATCACCAGCGCGGCAGTGGTAGATGCGGTCGGCGCCAGATCGTGCGGACAAGCTTCTTCTTTAACGCTGACGTTCAGAATGAGATCACATTCCTTCGCCAATTTTGAACTCAGTTCGCCAAGCATTCCGATAATTGTTACATCAATTCTTTTAAACATTGGAATTAACTGAAGCAGTTCTTCGGTGTGACCGCTTTTCGAAACCAGAATTACAATATCGTCTTTGCGAACCATTCCAAGATCGCCGTGCAGCGCATCGGTTGGATGCATGAAGATCGCCGCCGTGCCGGTGGAGTTCATCGTTGCAACAATTTTTCTTGCGATGATTCCGGATTTACCCATGCCGGTAAAAACAACGCGTCCTTTTGAGTTATAAATTAACTGAACGGCTTGCGAAAAACTTTTATCGATTCTGTCTTTCAGACTAAGGACGGCTTCCCCTTCTATTTCTATGACTTGCTTACCTTTTGCGATGATTTGGTTTTCAGTCACCTAAACCTCTAATTTTTTTTGGGTCCAAAAATTGTTTTTTTCTTTTGATCGTCTTTCTTTTCAAACAAATGGTAATCAAGTTCGATGCGGTTCCAGTGCCGGTTATAAACAAGAAATCCCTGGGCTAACTGTTCGTCGGTGAAATCTTCGGTGTTGGTGAAAAGTCTGCCGGGATTCAACGCCGTTTCGGGATCCTTGTTCGCCAAAAGAATCATAAGTTCGTTGTAGTAGTTTGTAACCGGTACGAAATGATTTATTCCGCTCTTGGAATTGTAAACCCAAATCTTCTTATGAGCGGGTGCGATTGCCAAAACTAATTCATTTCTGATCAAATGAATCTCGCGGACGAATGAATTATCCGAAGGAGCTTTTTGTCCTGGAAGCCACGTTGAGTAAGTCCAAATTTGGGTTTGATGAAGATTGTCCGGTATCTTTTCACCATTCACGCTTTTAATGTCAACTTCAATTTGATCATCAAATTCTTCATGGATCGTCACATAAATGTGAGCTTCTTCAAACGCGATATTTGAAATTGCAAATATAGGCG
>JAJYMU010000230.1 GCA_021786655.1 Bacteroidota bacterium | reverse complement strand
GCTTGAAGACAGCGGTTACCTTCCGAGATTAGCAACGATGCTTGATCGTTCCTTTAACAAAATTGGCTTAAATGGTCGCGCGGTAATCCCGATCATGCTGGGATTCGGATGCATTACCATGGCAAACATTACTACAAGATTACTTGGAACCGAGCGTGAAAAATCTATAGTAACAGCAATTTTGCAATTTGTAATTCCATGTTCGGCACAATTAGCCGTAATAGCTGCATTGCTGAGCGGCGCGGGATTTGGTCCAATCATCCTTTACATATCTGTGATCGGAAGCGTGTTAATTATTCTATCGACTGTCTTAAACAAAATGCTTCCCGGTGAAAGTTCTCCCCTTCTGATCGATTTGCCGATGATTAGAATTCCTAAGATGAACAACATCTTCAAAAAAACTTTATTCAGAACTTGGGGCTTCATGAAGGAAGCCGGCTTCTGGTTTTTTGTCGGAGCTCTTGCTGTTGGATTAATGGAAATCACCGGGCTGCTGGTAGTTTGGCAAAATTTGTTAGCCCCGCTTACAACGGTATGGCTGAAACTTCCCAAGGAAGCGGCAAATGCTTTCGTGATGGGAATGGTTCGCAGAGATTTCGGCGCAGCCGGACTCTTTCACATGAGTTTATCCGTCATGCAGAAAACCGTTGCGATCATAACAATCACGATATTTGTACCGTGCATTGCCTCGTTTGTTGTTATGCTAAAAGAAAGAGGTTGGAAAGAAGGTACAGCAATTTGGATCGGAACATGGGTAACTGCATTTCTAATCGGCGGAATTGTCGCACAATTTGTGTTATGACAAATGAAGAAAAATGAAATTCCAAAATATCCGTTAATCTGGCGCAAAGAAGATTTCTTCATTAAAATTTATTCTTCCATTCCCAACATTTCTACCGGGATTTTAATCACAACCGACAAAGCAACTTTCGTTGTCGATCCAGGCGATGGAATCTTGCGCGACCTTAACAAAGATGTTGGCGCTGTAACAATTTTGAAAGTGTCGGACATTTTTATCAGTCATGGTCATCACGATCACGTCGGCGGAGTGTGGTCGCTGTTAACCTATCTTTCCGTTATGAAGAAGAAGAGTCCGCTGAACATCTATTATCCGAAAGGTTGTTTGGAAATCGAAAGCATTCACAAAGCCTTCATCAGTGTTTACGGAAAAGAACTTTCTTACCCTATTGTATTGAAGCCGATCAACAGCGCAAAAAGTTTTAAACGAAATTCCGTAACCATTAAACCGTTCAAAGTAAATCACAGAGAACTCACAGAAGATTCAAGCTCCACCATTTTAATCCCATCGCTTGGATTCAAATTTATTCATGATGAAAAATCCATTTGCTACGGCGGCGATACTGCATACTGCGATTCGCTTGCAAAGATGGCAAAGGATTCCGATCTAGCAATCATTGAAGCCGGCGCTAAAGAAAAAAAATCACAACTTCACATGACGATTGAAGAGGCATCGCAAATAGGCAAAACGGCGAAAGATTATTTCTTGGTTCATGTGCCCGAATAATATTATTTTCGAGTAATAATCAATAAGATTCTGGAGGCATCATGAAACGATATACCGTTCTTGTAATTGCACTATTCTCATCTTTCCTTTTCGCACAGAACAAAATTCACAATCCGTTAATCACCTCAGAAGAAATTAAAGCTAACATTTATTATTTGGCATCCGACGATATGAAAGGCAGATTTACCGGCAGCCCTGAAGAACGAAAAGCCGGCGACTACATAAAAAGCGAATTTGAAACCTACGGATTGAAACCTGCATTCAACGGAAACTGGTTTCAAGAATTTCCTTTCGTTGAAAAAGTACAACTTACAAAAGCAAACTCGTTAACATTAGACATCAACGGTCAAAAACAAAATTTAAAACTTGGTAAAGAATTTACGACAGTATCTTACTCGGCAAACGGAAAAGTTACAGGCGATTTAGTTTTTGCCGGATATGGAATCTCTGCGCCAAAGCTAGGTTACGATGACTTTGCCGGTCTGGATGTCAAAGGCAAAATTGTTGTTGTGATGCGATATCATCCCGAACATGATAGCTCAAAATCTGAATTTGACCGCTATGCTTCTTTCAGAAACAAGGCAACTATTGCTAAAGAAAAAGGCGCTGCCGGAATTATCCTGGTAAATGGATATGCGCCTGTGAACGAAGACGATCCGCTGATGGATCTTCGTTACGATGGTGCGCCGCCTATGTCCGACATTTTTGTTCAGAACATGAAAAGATTATTTGTGGATCAACTTTTCAAATCGGAAGGATTAAATTTTTTGGATTATCAGAAAAAAATTGACGCGTCAAAAAAACCGGCTTCATTTGCTTTTAAAAATGCTAAAGCCACGTTATCGACCGGAGTGAAAGAGATTGTCAGCAAAGGAAGAAACGTTGCCGGTATGATTGAAGGATCCGATCCAACTTTGAAAAACGAATACATAGTCATCGGCGCTCACTACGATCATCTTGGTATCGATCAGTTGAAAGAATCCTCAATGTACAAAGGCAAAGAACCGATGATTCATCACGGTGCAGATGATAATGCTTCGGGAACGTCGGGCTTATTAGAAATCGCTGAGAAGTTCGGATCGATCAAAGAACGCGTTAAACGAAGCATAATATTTGTCGCATTCTCCGGCGAGGAGCTCGGTATTCTTGGTTCAACTTACTTTACAAATAATTCTCCCGTACCGTTAAACGAAATTGCTGCGATGTTAAATATGGATATGGTCGGTCGGCTGAACAGTGAAAACAGTTTAACAATTATCGGTACCGGGACTTCATCCGAATGGAAAACACTTCTGAACGAAAAAAACAAATACGGATTCAAATTAGGTTTCAACGAAGGCGGTTCCGGCGGAAGTGATCATCAGGCGTTCACAAACAAAAATATTCCGGTTCTTTTCTTTTTTACCGGGACACATTCCGATTATCATAAGCCATCCGACACCGCGGACAAAATCAATAATGAAGGAGAAGCTCGCGTCGTAAATTATGTTTATGACATTGCTGATGATATCGATTTGGAAGCCAAACGTCCGGACTTTATCAAAGTTGAAGAACCAGCAAGCCGCGGAGAAGTAAGGACACGTGTTACTGTCGGCACAGTTCCGGAATTTGGTTTTAGTGGAAACGGCTACAAGATTTCAGGCGTTACTGAAGGCGGACCGGCAGCAAAAGCCGGCATGAAAGCCAATGACATCATTATAAAGTTCGGTCCAAAAACAGTTAACAATATTTACGATTTTATGTACGCCATGGGTGATTACAAAGCCGGAGACAAAGTTGAAGTTGTAGTTTTGCGCGACGGAAAAGAAGTGAAACTGAATGTCGAATTGATGGCGAAATAGTTTTTAACTCTCTGTTGATATAAACTCAAGGGCGAAACAAATGTTTCGCCTTTGTACTTTATAATACGGCTAATAGCTAAATGACAACGACACAACGAAATTTCCCGGCATGCCGGGTTCAAGATAAACTGCTTCGTTGTTCACAATATCCGGATTAACGAATGCTGACGCGGAATAT
>JAJYMU010000327.1 GCA_021786655.1 Bacteroidota bacterium | reverse complement strand
TTTTGTCTTTTCAGCAGTGAGTTTAATCGCTTCACTCATCATCAAAACCGCATCCATGTTTATACCGGCTTTGGTTGAAGCGATATTCACACTTGAGCAAACACGTTTTGTTTCCGAGAGCGCAAAGGGAATTGCTTTTATTAATTCACGTTCGCCGTTTGTCATTCCTTTTTGAACGAGAGCTGAAAAACCGGCTAGGTAATCAATTCCAATATCTTCCGCAGCGCGATCAAGCGTTTTAGCAATTTCAACATACTCTTCCAACGAGAATGAATCGAAAGGAATAGAAACCGGCGTAATGGAAACTCTTTTATTGGCAATCGAAATTCCGTACTGCGATTCTATTTCTTTTGCGTACTTAACGTGATTACCGCCATACTTTAGAATCTTGTCGTAAATTTTTTGTTTTGTCACTTCAAGGTTACGATCATGACAATCGCGCAAACTTATTCCGAGCGTGACGGTTCTGATATCGAAATGTTCGATCTCCGTCATCCGGATAGTTTCAAGTATTTCTTCAAATTCGTAGGGCATGGTTTAACTTTAAATTCTATGCATGAATTTGAACACGTCTTCATGCTGTAAGTAAATTTTTATTTTTAATTCTTCTGCCACCTTGTTCATTGCTTCTTGAATTTCTTTCAAGTCTTTCGGCGATTCGGTGATATCAATTACCATAATCATAGTAAAAAAATCGCCCATTAATTTTTGAGTGAGATCTTGAATGTCACAGTTCGATTCCCCCAATGCTTTTGTAACACCGGCAACAATGCCGGGGTGGTTCAGCCCGAAAGACGTTAGTATTACTCTTCCAGATGATGTATCGCTCTTCAAAAATTTTGTTTCACTGCCCGAAGCCGACTCGACTCTTTTTCTAACAATTTCTTTCACCGCTTCCGGAGTTGCTCTTTCACCCAATTCACTGATAGCTTCAAATGTAATTTTCCTAATCTCTTCTTCGGAAATGTTCACGGTTTGATTCCCTTATATTCGTTCTGAAGATACCTTAAAGACTTGTTGGCAATATCAATATTTTTTTGAACTGCAAATTCTTCCGCGTTCTGAATGCTTCCTCTATAAAATCTAAACCAAACTAATTCACCAACAACAAACCCATCAAAAATTCTGTTACTGGTAAACGCGTTTATTGTCCAATATCCGGCTGCGGCGTTCCATGCAAGCGACATGAGTCCCGATAATATTTTTCCCGTGTAAATAGAGCCTGCGCCGGGCAAAATATAAGAAATTACCTTTGCAAAAGTAACAGAAACCTTAGCTCTGTCCGTTTGATCTGCCAATATTTTCAGCGGATGACTTGGATTGATTGTTGCAAAAGCTCTCGCGGCAGATTTCCAATTATCGGCAAACATGTAAGCCCAACCACGCCAATAATATGTCGTATCAATTTCGCCGCGGAATGTAGAATCCTTTTCAAGTTCATCGAGAAGCTGCAACGCGCGATCGGTTGTCCTTCGCAAAATATTTGATCTTATGACTTGAGTCTTCGCTGCAAAAATTTCGTCTTTGTCTTGTGCATCTTTTTCAGCTAGGGAAAAATATTTTATTGCATCGTCATACTTCGCACCGCCTTTGTATGATTCGCCGATCTTGAATTCGGTTTGGTAGCGATACGTGTTAGTTGAATCAAAAAGAAGCAAGCGTTTATACTCGGTAATTGCATCGTAGTATTGTTCTGCTTTGAAAAGATCGTTTGCGTAATTGAATTGCGATTTCAAATAATCTTGCGCTTGGATTACAAAAGCAAACAACATGAAGCTCAATATGAAAAGTGCTCTTGTTTTCATGTCAGTAATCACTCTTGGGTAGGAAATAATTTCGTTCGCCAAAATAGATTTTCACTTCTTTGTCAAAATTGAAACGAATTCTCGCATTGTAAATCTGAGCCGATGCTGCAGAACCGTAAACATTTCCCGCGTAGAAGAACGCCGTTAATCCCGTAAACAACCAACCTCTAAAATTGTGATCCGCTTTGAAATTGGAGTAAGCCAGATATGCCGAAAGCGCGGTTGTAATGAATGCAGTAATTCCATCACCTATTTCCCCGGTATAAATTTTTCCGCTTCCGGGAATAATTGCAGAGAAGACTGCGGCCGTTATAGGATTTTTATGCTTTGGATTTTTCTTCTGATAATAAAACTTTGCGATACTGGATTGAACGGAATCATCAAACACGCTTAGAAAAGAATTCATCTCCGGTAACCTAGAACAATCCATTAAGTAGCTAATATTTTTTAGTCGATCAATCTCCTTTGAGTACCGCACTGATTTATAGTTTTGATTATCTGCAAGGTCTCTCAAATCCTTGTAATCTTTGCCGAAGAAATACGATTCGTAGAAATACAATCTGGCTTTTTCAGTGAAAGGATTTCCATAAAAAAGCGTTTTGAAGTTATCGCTCGCCTCTTCGTATTTGCCAATGTTGAACAAACAGAGCGAGTACTTGAACCGCACAGTGTCATCATCAAAACTTTTAAGATATTCTTTGAACTCCGCAGACGCGCGCAGGTAGTCTTTATCTGCAAATAAATAATTTCCAAACTTCAACCGGTTAACCGGAGAGAACAGGTTGGAATTATTATACGAGATTTGCGCGAAGTTTAAGATCGGCAACAAGAAGATGAGAAGAACTGCAATTTGCAAACTTCCGTTTTTATGAGCTGCAGATAGTTTCACTTGGATCAAAATTTTATCTTTTTAGAATTGAGAGTATAGTTGTAAACGGGATCAAAGAGTTTTCCATTCGGAATTATCTGGTAATGATCTCTCCCTTTAATAAAATTTAAATCCCGTGTGAATCTATCTGCAAACATTAATGGTCCTACAAAAATATTAGTCTCTTTTATCGACTGAACCAGAAATTGCGAACATGTCGGATTGAAAGGACAATTATCACCATCCAGGTCGGAAATAAAAAAGTAATAGACATTTCTACCAAACGAGATCAGAGTCATTCCAAAGCCGGACTTATCAATTGTGTACTCGTGATGCTGTGTTTTTGTCAGCTCATAAGAAACAGTCTGCGCATCCCACTTCACCCAATCGGTTTGAGCATGCAATTGTGTTGCAATCAGAAAGACGAAACAAATCGTAAGGAGTTTCAACTTTGTCACTTCGTATTTAGTTACTCGAAATCCCCGATCAATCTTTCAGCAGTTCTCGCGCAATAACAATTTTCTGAATTTCCGATGTGCCTTCATAAATCTCGGTAATCTTTGCATCGCGCAAATATCTTTCCACAAGGTATTCGCGGACGTAACCGTATCCGCCGTGAATTTGAATGGCTTCAAGCGCGCATTCAACCGCAACTTTGGATGCATACAATTTTGCCATCGCTGCTTCCTTCGTATATTTTTTCCCCGCATCTTTAAGAGCTGCAGATTGAAGCGTTAGAAGTTTTGCAGCTTCAACTTTTGTTGACATGTCCGCCAGCTTGAACTGAATTGCCTGGTGATGCGAAATTTCAGTACCGAATGCTTTCCTTGTCTTTGCGTATTTAGTAGCAGCATCAAGTGCACCTTCGGCAATTCCAACTGCTTGTGCAGCGATAGATCGG
>JAJYMU010000248.1 GCA_021786655.1 Bacteroidota bacterium | reverse complement strand
GGTATCAAAAACAATTGTGGTGCCGCCGCCTCTAACTTTTCCTTTGAAAATTAATGCCGGTAACAACCACAGTCCAATAGAATATATCAGCGATAAAGAATGGACACCGGAAAGTAATTACGGATTCATGGATGGCGATACAACAATGTACACCGGGTCGATAGCAAATACTGCCGAAGGTCAAGTTTATTTATCTGAAAGACATGGACTGGCAAAATATTTTGTTCGCGTGCCTAACGGAATATACCGAGTGAAATTAATGTTTGCCGAAAATTATTTTATGTCGGTCGGCAGCAGAAATTTTGATGTTTATGTTCAAGGTCAAAAGTCAATCAGCGATCTTGATATTTTTAAGGAAGCCGGCAGAAAAACTGCTTTGGTAAAAACGATTGACAATGTTAATGTGACTGATGGATTAATAGAAATTCACTTTGCCGCACAAGTAGGCGAGCCGTTGATTAACGGAATTGTAATCGAGCAAATTTCTACCGATGTGAAGGAAGGGAAATTATTGCCGACAGATTTCAAACTCGAGCAAAATTATCCTAATCCATTTAACCCAGCAACGGTTATCGGTTATAGATTAGCTTCCTCTGGAAATGTTAGCTTAAAAGTTTATGATTCTCTAGGCAGAGAAGTTGCAACTATAGTTGATGAATACGAAAATACTGGAATACATAATTCTCAATTTTCAATTCTGAATTCGCAATTAGCTAGCGGGGTTTATTTCTATACTCTTAGCAGCGAAGGATTTGTTGACACAAAAAAAATGTTACTTTTAAAATGAAAATTAGACAGCAAAAAAGCTGACGTGAAAATTCAAAAGGAGAATAAATAAATGGCTTCATCCGGACCGATTCTATCGAACACCAAAACTTCAAACGGGCAGAATAATTATTCTTTTGCTCTGACTGTTTTGACCACGCTATTTTTTATGTGGGGTTTTATAACATGTCTTAACGATATTCTTATTCCACATCTCAAAGCTGTTTTCACTTTGAATTATACTCAAGTCATGCTGATACAATTTAGTTTCTTTACTGCGTATGCTGTTGTATCGCTGCCTTCAGGAATCTTGGTAGAAAAAGTCGGATACAAAACCGGAATCGTGATTGGATTAATCACCGCCGGAATTGGATGCTTGTTATTTTATCCGGCTGCCGGTTATCAATCTTATGTAATGTTTCTAATTGCGCTGTTCGTTCTCGCATCCGGAATAACGCTTCTTCAAGTTGCTGCTAACCCATACGTTGCAATTCTTGGTAAACCCAGCACCGCTTCAAGCAGATTGAATTTAACGCAGGCATTTAATTCACTCGGCACAACCATCGCGCCTTATTTCGGTTCATTGATCATTCTGTCGTTGGCGGTAAAAACAGTTGATCAACTAAAATTAATGAAGACGGAAGATGTAACCGCATACAAATTAGCCGAAGCAAGCGCGGTGCAGGTTCCTTACTTAGGATTGGCGGCAGCTTTGTTTGTCATTGCGGCAATCTTTGCAATTATTAAACTTCCTAAAATTGAAGCGGCAGATGCGGCAAACGGCGATGAAGGAAATAATTTTGATCATGTTCACAAAAGCGCATGGGGATATAAGCACCTGGTACTCGGCGCAGTTGCGATTTTTGTTTATGTCGGCGGCGAGGTTTCCATCGGAAGTTTTCTTGTTAATTATTTCGGTCAACCTTTTATTGCCGGATTGAAAGAAGCCGACGCCGGAAAATTTGTTTCATTTTATTGGGGCGGCGCAATGGTCGGAAGATTTCTCGGCTCCGCAGTTCAAAGAAAAATAAAACCGGCAAGTGTCCTTGCATTCAATGCATTTGTTGCTGGCGCGCTCGTCATTACTTCAATGCTGACTTTCGGTTATGTTGCAATGTGGGTAATTCTTGCTGTCGGATTATTTAATTCAATTATGTTCCCAACTATTTTCACGTTGGCAATCGATGGTCTTGGAAAACACACCGGTCAAGGTTCGGGAATTTTGTGCACGGCAATTGTTGGCGGCGCAATACTTCCCGTCATTCAAGGTTTCTTCGCAGACAACATCGGAATTCATCACGCGTTCTTTATTCCGGTTCTTTGTTACATATACATTGCTTACTACGGATTGAAGGGACATAAACCAACGTACAAATTGCAGAAAGCATAACAATGAGTAAGATACAAATTGTTGCCGGAATTGATGTAGGCGGTACGAACACTGCATTTGGATTTGTTGATTCAAACGGAAAGATTGTTGCGGAATCATCAATTCAAACTCATTCGGAACAGAACGCCAATCAATTGTTCGAAAGATTATTCGCCGAACTCAACATGATATCCCGCAAAATTGAAAAGGAATATGAAGTAGTCGGTATCGGCATTGGCGCACCTAATGCAAATTATTACAAAGGAACTGTCGAACTTCCGCCTAATTTGAATTGGGGTTTCGTGAATGTTCTTGAGATTGTGAAAAAGTATTCACCGTTACCCTCTGCAATTACAAACGATGCAAATGCCGCGGCAATAGGTGAAATGATTTTCGGTGCGGCAAAAGGGATGAAAGATTTTATCGTGATCACTCTCGGCACCGGACTTGGGAGCGGTATCGTTGTTAACGGGGAATTGGTTTACGGCGCAGATGGTTTTGCCGGAGAAGTCGGTCACACGATTGTTGATCCGAACGGTCGTGAATGCGGCTGCGGGCGGAAAGGATGTTTGGAAACTTATGCCTCAGCTTCGGGAATCCGCCGCACGGTTTATGAATTAATCTGTAATACGAATACACCGAGCAAGTTAAGAAACATAAGTTTTGATCAATTGACCGCAAAAGATATTTCCGATGCTGCTGCGGCATCCGGCGATAAACTTGCGCTTGAAGCATTCGATTACACTGCAAAAATTCTTGGGCTCAAACTTGCCGATGCGGTCGCGCACTTAAGTCCCGAAGCGATAGTTCTTTTTGGGGGACTCGCGTTGGCAGGCGATCTCATTTTTGTACCGACCAAACGCTACATGGAGGAGTACATGCTTAACATTTTCAAAAACAAAGTGAAATTGATTCCCTCGGCGTTACCGGGCGGAAACGCTGCAGTTCTTGGCGCCGCGGCTTTAATTTGGAATGAATTAAAAAAGTCGAAATAGATTTTCCTCCGCTTCATTTTAAGTCTGTGATTCTTACAAATGATTCTGAACAAGTTTTTTATGCAATAAATACTGAGGACAAGATGAAAAAATATTCTCTCCTTCTAATTTCATTTTTTGTTATTTCTTTCTTCGGCTTTGTTCTGAAGAATTCGGAAAGCAAAAAAGAAAATGAGATCGATAAAAAAGTTGAAGCACTTTTAGCAAAGATGACACTTGATGAAAAAATCGGGCAGATGACGCAAGTTGATTATGACGCGATCAAACAAAACACAGGTGATATTGCAAAGTATTCGCTCGGCTCGATTTTATGGGGCGGCAATTCCGAACCGCCAAATCTTGCACCGAAAACTTGGGCGGATATTTATGATGAGTACCAAAATATTTCTTTAAAGACTCGCTTAGGTGTGCCGATGGTTTTTGGAATTGATGCCGTTCACGGACACAACAATG
>JAJYMU010000034.1 GCA_021786655.1 Bacteroidota bacterium | reverse complement strand
GACTGATGAGTTGAAGAATAAACGTCCACCAGCTAACGTGATGAGATGGGTTCAAAAAAATAATAAAGGATCTTTACAAGTAAAAGTTGGAAGGAATGAGCCGTGCCCCTGCGGAAGCGGAAAAAAATATAAAAATTGTTGCGGGTACCTCTAAAAACTATTTTTTATTAGCATCCACTTTTAATCTAATTATGAAACACAAAACCAGGCTTCAAAAAAAATTTTACACTCGCGATGTTCATATAGTTGCCAAGGAATTACTTGGAAAGTTATTCGCGCGAAGAATTGGAAGAGAAATAATTTCCGGAATAATTGTTGAAGTTGAAGCATACGACGGCTCCATCGACAAAGCCGCACATACATTCCGCGGTAAGACGAAAAGAAACGAGGTAATGTTCGAAGAAGGCGGATTGCTTTACGTTTATTTTACTTACGGAATGCATTTCTGCTGCAATGTTGTTGCCGGAAAAGTAAACGAAGGGAAAGCAATTCTGCTGCGCGCGTTAGAACCGGTTGAAGGAATTGACCGGATGGCGATTAACCGATTCGGTAAAAAAGATATTAACGAAAAACAGTTAATCAACCTTACGAATGGTCCGGCAAAAATATGCGAGGCATTTCAAATCTCTCGCGCCGAGAACGGCACGGATTTAACCGGAGACGAAATTTTCATCTGCAACGCGCCCAAAGTTTCCAAGACTAAAATCATTAACTCGGTAAGAATCGGTATAAAAAAATCTGTAGATTTACCCTGGCGCTATTATATAAAGGATAATCCATTCGTGTCTGGAAAACCGCCCCTTCGGGGGGAAAAATGATTTTTCCGAAAAACATTTTAATCGTGCGCACCGACCGTATCGGCGACGTAATTCTTTCTCTTCCAATTGCCTCGGTTATCAAGAAACATTCTCCGCAGACTAAAATTTCTTTTCTGGTTAGAGACTACACAAAACCGCTTGCCGCAAACAACAAGTTCATCGATGAAACAATTACTTTGAAAGTTGAGAACGGAAAAATTCCGTTAGTTTCTAATGTGGCGAAGTTGAAAAACAAATTCGACGCATGTATCGTTGCATATCCCACATTTAAGATTGCACTTATTTTATTTCTTGCCGGAATCAAAACCAGAATAGGAACCGGCTACAGATGGTATTCGTTTCTGTTCAATAAAAAAGTTTACGATCATAGAAAATACGGCGAGCGGCACGAATTGGAATACAACATTCGTCTGCTGGCGCAAGTCGGCATTACGGAAAATGTAAACGAAGAAAATGTTGAGTTCGGAATCGTTCCTTCAAAAGAAAATAGCGAGCGGGTTAAGAGTGAATTGATGTCCCTCGGTCTCAGTTTCACAAAACCGATTGTAATTATTCATCCCGGAAGCGGCGGCAGTTCAATTGATTTGCCGGTTCACAAAATAAAAAAAATTATCGAAGCGCTATCAAAAGAAAATGTTGAGACGATTATCACAGGAAGCGCCGATGAGAAGGAACTTTGTCAATCGCTCGTTGTAAATAATTCTTGCGGAATAATAATTAACTCCGCCGGCAAATTCGATTTAGAAAAATTGATGGCGTTGATTGACTTGAGCAACATAATGATTGCAAATTCAACGGGACCGATTCACATCGCCGCTGCATTGGGCAGGCACGTCGTTGGATTTTATCCTAAGATTTCTTCGTGCGCGCCGAGACGCTGGGGTCCATACACAAACAAGAAAGTGGTTTTTTCTCCGGCCATAGGTTGCAGCAACTGCACGCGAGAGCAATGCGAGAAACTAAACTGCATGGAGAGCATTTCGACGGATGAAGTGATGAATGCCGTAAAAAATATTCTTCAACAAATTTCTGCGGAGAAGAGATGAGGTTTTGTGCTGCAACTCCGGCAAAGAATACGAGTAAGATTATGATTAAGAGCAAGAAAAAGAGCTCGCCTCGTCTTCGCGAGTACGAAGCGGGCAGGAAACATTCTAACAAAATCGTGCTCTTGCTCTTGCTCATAATCTTGTTCTTCTTCAGGACAACTCCCGCTCAACCAAAATCAGAATTTAGGACATTGCAGAATAACGCTTTCAAAGTGGGAGAGAAATTAACATTCGAAGTGAAGTACGGTTTTGTAACTGCTGGCATTGCGCAATATTCAATTCCCAAAATTGTAAAGATTGCCGGACGCGATGCATACAACGTTATGTTCGATGTCAGTTCGGTTTCGGCGTTCGATCCGTTTTATAAAGTACGTGATCATTACGAAACATATATCGACGTAGCGGGAATTTTCCCGTGGCGTTTCGAACAGCACATACGCGAAGGCGGCTACTCTCGCGACTTTTCGGCGTTTTTCGATCAGCGGCGCGGCAAAGCAAAAACATCGGAAGGATCGTACGATATCCCAAAATACGTTAATGATATTGTCTCGGCATTTTATCTTGCCCGCACTTTCGATTATTCGAAAATGAAAGAAGGCGATAAAGTTCATCTCGAAAATTTCTATAAAGATAAAGTTTACCCGCTCGATGTTTTGTTCCGTGGACGGGAGAGAGTTTCCGTTTCTGCCGGCACGTTTGACTGCATTATTCTTGAACCTCTTGTTATGGAAGGCGGTTTATTCAAAAGCGAAGGAAGCATTGTTGTATGGTTAACCAACGATCAATTGAAAATTCCGGTGAAGGTGAAAACAAAAGTTATCGTTGGATCGATTGATGCCGAACTTTCCGGTTATCAAGGTTTAGCTGGAGAATTAAAGTCCAAAAGAAAGTAAAATTCAACTGACCATTGTTAAAGCTACTTAGAAATCACCATGGGATTATTTTCAGCAAATATCGCACCTTTTGATTAATTTGGAATCGCATGAACGAAGAATTTCAAAACCAGCAGTCCGCACCAGAAGAAAAACACGAGGAGAAAGAACCGTTTTCAACTTTGTCTCCTGTTGCAACGGCGTTTATTGCTCTCATAGGAATTTTTCTTCTCTATCAGGTAGTCGGTGCAATTTTAACTTTGGCAATCTTCGGTTTTAATTTTGAGAAAGCCGACGTTAACGCTATCCGTTTGCTAACCATGGGTGGGCAGATTATGCTCATCCTTCTTCCTGCATTGATACTTGCAAAGAAAATCTATCATGGTAACACGACATTTATTTTGAGAATGAAACTGCCCCATCTGAAAGAAGTTGGCGCGTTTGTGATCGGATTGTTTTTACTTACACCACTGCTTCAAAGTTTTCTTTCGCTTCAGAATACTATTCTTTCAAAACTGGCAAGTTCTTTTCCTTTGATTAAAAGATTTACCGATTTCCTGGATCAAATCGATAAACTTGTAACTACGACTTACGGAAGTTTGTTAACATCGCACTCACTGTTTGAAACCTCGTTCATCATTTTTGTCGTTGCCGTAATTCCCGCTATCTGCGAGGAAACATTATTTAGAGGCTTGGTTCAGAAAAGTTTTGAACAAAAGTTTAAACCGTTCTTAAGCATTTTTATCACGGCCATTTTTTTCGGGTTGTATCACTTCAATCCTTACGGCGCAATCCCGCTTATTTCTTTGGGAGTTTATTTCGGTTACGCAGCATATTTAAGCGATTCTATTTTTG
>JAJYMU010000071.1 GCA_021786655.1 Bacteroidota bacterium | reverse complement strand
ACTCTTTTTGCACTCATAAATTGCGAATAGAGGCAAACCTTTCTATTTTTAGCCCGTCATAAGATTGAAAACTGAACGGAAATTCTACAATGGAAAATTCTTTTAAAGCTCACCGTTACTGGCTGATTGCCGGCGCGATCATTTTCATTCTCATCATCGTTCTCTATCCTTACAGCGTTTTTACCACTATGGAAATGAAAACCACTCGCGGAGAAGCGATTGATCTGGCAAGAAAATTTTTAGCAAAAGAGAATTTTAATATCAGTGGTTTCAAAAGTGAAGCTTTCTTAGATAACTCACCAATCGAAAACAGATATATTTTGAAAAAACTCGGCGGCAAAGAATTTGCCGAATACATAAAAAACTCAAAGCGCTCCACACTCAGTTGGGTTGTGATGTTTCATCAGGATTTACCGAGACAGATGGCACAGACTTCGTACTTTGTAGATGTTGCAAGCGACGGACACATTTTCGGTTTTGAACGGAACATACCCGATACTGCAAGCAGTGTTTCTCTCAGCAAAGCCGAAGCAACCGATTTAATAAATTCTTACGTTACGAATATTCTCGGCGACGAATTTCGCGGTTTCAATTTGGTTGAATCGAAAGAAGAAAGTTACCGGCACAGAACAGATTTTTCTTTCCGCTGGGAAAAACCCGAGCCGAAATTGGGCGCTAACCTGATCATTACAGGAAATGTGCAGGGGAACCGTGTCGGTAATTTTCATTACTACTTTGAAGTGCCGCAAGCCGACCGCGAATACTTCAGTTCCACCGAAGCGATTTACGGAACGACATCGGTAATTTTTATAGTACTGTTAATTGTGATCGCCGCTTATCTCTTCCTAAAGAAATATCACCAGGGCGAAATTTGGATGAGCGTCGGAAGAAATTTGTTCATTCTCTTTTTTGTGATCACGTTCCTTAATGTACTTAACAGCTGGCCTCAACTTGGGCAGGGGTCTCAGCTCGGCAATTTGTCGTTCACGTACATGAAAATAATTTTACTGCTCATCAACGGAGTTATAATTTCTTTCTTCCTCGCTCTGCTTGTTTTTGCAAGCTGGACAGTCGGCGAATCTTATGCGCGGTCACTCTGGCCGGAAAAACTGAAAGGCGTTGACGCTTTCGTGAAAGGACATTTTTTTGCTACCGATTCCGGTGTTTCGCTGATGAAAGGTTTGGTTATCGGCGCCGCGATTTCTTTGACAGTACTGATTAGCTCAATCATTTTAAATACGCCGAACAGCTCGATGTTTATTTCGCCGACATCGTTTCAAGAAATATTTGCATCGTGGATTCCTTCCGCTTCAACTCTTTTAGGCGGCGTCACCGAAGCAATGCTTACAAGCATTACACTTACATTTCTGATCGTCAACATTTCATATCATAGATGGCAGAAGAAATGGGTATCAATTCTGTTAACCGGAATAGTTACTGTTCTCGGTTTCGCGATTGCCGCAACACCGCCGTCGCTGAATAACTTCGGTATAAATTTACTTTCGTACTTCATGTTCGGCTGTTTTCTTGCTTATCTCTACTTCCAATTTGATCTCCTTCTCATTGCAAGCGCGCTGTTTTATTCCTCTATCATACCAAAAGGTTTTTCAATTTTGGCAACGAGCAATCCGTTCTATAGTTGGAATTTTGCCATCGTTGTGCTTGCGGTTCTTATTGCGCCGGTAATCTATATTATAAGCCGGATTAGGAAAGAAGAATTTGTACTTGAGAATTATGGGTTGCCTTCTCACATTCAAAGAATTTCCGAAAGAGAAAGATTGAAGAAAGAATTGGAGATTGCCGCAAAGGTTCAGTTGAGTTTGCTGCCGAAAGAAGAACCGAAGATTCCCGGTTACGATCTTGCAAGCATAAGTATTCCCGCAGTTGAAGCAGGCGGAGATTATTTTGATTACGTAAAACTGAGCGGAGACAAAATCGGAATTGCAATAGGAGACGTCTCGGGTAAAGGCGTTGGCGCAGCAATTTATATGACTCTTACAAAAGGAATTCTGCAAGCGCACGCCGAAGAAGATGTATCGCCGAGAAACGTTCTTGCAAAAGTTAACCGGCTTCTCTACAAGACGATAGAAAAAAATTCTTTCGTAAGCATGTTCTATGCGATTCTTGATACAAAAAAACACACGATACTTTATTCGCGAGCGGGACACAACCCCGGAATTCTCTGCAGTGAAACGGGCGGCAAAACAAAATTACTCTTAAGCAAAGGAATGGCGCTCGGTCTCGAAGAAGGAAGCATTTTCACTTCAACTCTGAACGAAGAAGAAATTTCTCTTGCCAACGGCGATGTGTTTGTTCTCTACACGGACGGATTTACCGAAGCGATGAACGAACGGCATGAACAATATGGTGAAGAGCGTTTTATACAATTGATTGAGAAGAACAGACATCTTTCTTCGCGCGATCTGATTAACATGATTTTGAAAGACGTGAATCGTTTCGTTGATAACTTCCCTCAGCACGACGATATGACGATATTAATTGTGAAGCGTGTTTAATTTCCGAGGACAATTTGAACCGTTCATGACGGCCGAATGATAAATTTAGGTAGTCGCAAATTGCGACCACTTAAAGGAACATTTATGAGAGCAACTGGTGACAAATTGGCACCAGTTCAACACATGCAATTAACCATTAAAAGTGGGGCGAGGAATGAAACAAAATTTCGTAATTCCATCAAAATTAATTGACCATCAAATATTTTTAATACGTGGTCAAAAAGTAATGCTTGATTTTCACTTAGCTGAACTTTACGGCGTTGAAACGAAGACGTTGAATAAAGCAGTATCAAGAAATCTTAATCGTTTTCCCGAAGATTTTATGTTCCAATTAATTTCAGAAGAATGGAATTCTTTGAGGTTCCAATTTGGAACCTCAAAAAGTAGACGTGGTGGAAGAAGATATTTACCCTTTGCGTTCACCGAACATGGCGCTATTATGCTTGCTTCGGTTTTAAACTCTCCAAGAGCTGTTGAAGCAAGTGTTTATGTTGTTCGTGCCTTTGTACGATTGCGTGAAATACTTTCAACTCATAAAGAACTTGCGGAAAAGCTTAAAGAACTTGAATCTAAATTTGAAGGACACGACGGACAAATTAGAGAAATAATAGAAGCTATTAATCAACTGCTTATACCCCCAGAAAAGCCCAAACGACAAATTGGTTTTCAAGTAAAGGAACCGAAACAGAAATATTCTGCACGAAAGAGATAAATAAATTCAGATGGTGAAAATTCTTAATAACTACCCATAGCACGACCGCGCCATATCAATGCCTAGTTAACAACCACTTGTTTTTAAATTCTTTAAGTATTAATAAGCCATTGGGATTTCGTTCAACTTATTCTAAAAATGTTTAGAGGACAATTTGAATAGCGTAAAAGAGTACTACGATAAAATCGGATGGAAGAAACAGAAGGGCAAGTATGTGGATACTCTCACATTCACATCCGACAAAGGCGCAAAATACAAGAAGGCGGTTAACGAGCGGCTAAGAGAAATGATCGGCGAACCAGATTCATTGCTGGATGTAGCATGCGGCGCGGTGCCGTTCAATTCAAAAGCGAAAAAACAAATCTGCAT
>JAJYMU010000069.1 GCA_021786655.1 Bacteroidota bacterium | reverse complement strand
TTTTCATTGAAGATTTTTTTTGAACAAATATGCGAAAAAAATGGTTAATTAAATAGAAGTTTGATTTTTGAAACTATGTATGTAAGTTTTGCATCCAATAAAATGAAAAATAAAGAAGAAGTTATTATATGCCAACTTATGATTATAAATGTTTGGACTGTGGTCACTCGTTCGAAGCGTTTCAAAGAATTACTGAAGAAGCGTTAACCGGTTGTCCGCAATGCGGCGGAAAAGTTAAACGGTTGATTGGTGCTGGAGCGGGGCCAATCTTTAAAGGGTCAGGGTTTTATCAAACGGACTACAAGAATAAATCTAATAGTTCTTCGTCGGGTTCATCGGGAAAGAAACCCGATTCATCGGCGGCAAAAAAATAGTTTGCAACCGGGGTTTTAGAAATCCAATCCTAACGAAACATAGTATCTCGGTTTGGAAAAACCATCCAGATTGTACTTCCAAGCTATATCAATCCTCCACAGGAACAGCATGTATACTCTGAATCCAACGCCAGTTCCCAGCAGCATATCTTTTGTAACGATGTTTCCGTTATCGTTTCTGCCAATCAGTTTAAGTGCGCTTGTATTATCCCATGCAGAACCGGCATCGATGAAGGCAACTCCTAAAATGTTTTGGAAGAAAAGCGGCAACCCGCCGGTTAATAAGTAACGGATTATTGGAATTCTGAATTCAAGATTTAACAAAGCGTACTTCGTTCCAATTTTCTCCGCGTAATCGTAACCGCGCAACGGAAGGGCAGGAGTTAAGAAAGCAAAATCCGCAGCATTGGAAATTGGAACTGAATTGTTTGAGAACACTCTATTGATCCAGTTTTCGGTACCGCCGATAAAAAATCTTTGAGGGTTACCGCCGCCGGAAAATCCGCCGGATAATCTGAAGACAAAACCGTTATCGAACCAGAACCGGAAATAATTTCTGTAATCGAAAACAAACGAGTAAAAACTTTGCGATTTTTTCAAGAAACCTGGATCACCGAAAACAGTAAGGTTATAGCGAGTGCCTTCTATTGGAGAAGTGTAACCCCATAATACGTTGTCTTGAACGTAACTCACCGAAGGAATAAGGAAAGTGTTATGGTCGGAAGGCACAGCTAAATTATCTAAATTGTCGGAGGTAACATCCATCAGGCTGAGGCCAAAATCCATCCGGTGAAATCTATCGAACGGATAGCTTGCCGTTCCCATCACAGATGTGTTGGTGAAACGATACAAGTCGGAACCGAAATATGTATCACGATAAAGAAAGCGAGCGGTATGGAATGCCTGAATTCCAAGATCAAGTCTTTCCTTTAAGTAGTAATAAGCTAAACCGTAGTCGCTGTTTTTAATATCGATCTGCAAACTTGTTTCTCCGATAAGCCTATGATTTCCAAGTACATCGCTGAACGACAAAACTGTTGTGCCTAGAAGTCCGTACAAAGTGCTGTACCCGGCGTTGGCGTAAATCAAGTCCGGTGAAAAATTGATTTTGTATTTGTTCACAAGAAAGTTGCCGTTCTTATCAAGCGTTTCATGGAATAATTGATTTCGTCTTGCAACGCGCGCGCTGTCGCTTTCGGATTTTTCGGAAGTGAAAACGTATTTGCTGTAATCGTTAGCAAGCGAATCGGCTTTGTCTTTTTTGTTGGTAACATATTGACCGGCAAAAATAGTTGTCTCGCCACTCTTTGTTGAATCGGCGGCAACATGATGGATAGCTAATGTATCTTTCGTAACCTCTTTGGTTGCAGCAACTGTTGGAGTTTGTTCCTTCTTGTTCCGAGCATTTAAAAGTTCTGCCATGTAATCGGTCACTTTCAAAGAATCGAAATCCGGCTTCATATCAAACGGATTGTTGATCATAAAAACATTGTAACCGAGATTATAAAGCGCAGTGAAAGCCAGTTTCTTGCCATCGTACGAAGTGGAAATCTGACCGAGATCGCTGATTGAGTTTGTAATCGGAATTGCTTTTTGCGCAAGGATAGTCTTCACAGAATCCTTATCATCAACATAAATTTTCTTTCTGTAGATATTGTTGATTCCATTTTTATCGGAGACAAACAAAATTTCTTTTCCGTCCTGAGAAACCGCCGCATATTTTTCGTCACTCAACGGCCAATCTGTAATTCTATCGACCTTCTTTGTATCAACGTCCATCAAGTAAAGATCAAGCTGCTTGTAGTTATGCTTATACATCGAAAAATCATTAGGATCTTTAAGCGGCGAGACAATATCTCCGCGGTCCGACGAGAAAATTATTTTCTTGCCGTCCGGAGTCCATACCGGGTCAGAGTCGCTGAAGATATCGTCGGTAATGTTTGTCACTTGTTTGGTAGTAAAGTCGTAAACATAAATATCAGATTGCGATGAATTCTGCCCGACGAAAGCAATTTTATTTCCGTCCCGTGACCAGCTGACAGATTCAATTCCAAGCATTTTGAACGGGAGCTCTTCGCTGTTTCCGGTTTCGGTATTGATGATGGAGATAACATCGTACCCACCGGACTTGGAAGAAAGCGCAATTCGTATATTATCCGGCGACCATGCAATTGACGGATTGAGAACCGTAAGTTCTTCAAAGTCGTTAGTCTTACCGCTCTCAACTACTTTCTTCAAAATTTTTCCGTTTTGCGCGTCCATAATATAGACATCAAGATAAATATCTCTATCGGAAATGAATGCAATTTTATCTCCTTGCGGAGAGATTGAAGGACTTGTGTTATAAAAACCGTGGTCTTTTTTATTGTTGGTTAATCGTTTCGAAAATTCATCCGGGTCTCGGCGTGTGGCAACATCAGGCCAATATTCTTTCTTCAAACTTTTTTTCCACCGCTCGTTCAAATCTTCTAAACCAATTCCGATGGATGCTTTAAGCGCGGGTTCAAGACCTCCTAGGTTTTGAATTTTGTTCATCAGCTCGCCGACTTTTTGTCTTCCGTAAGTGTCGGCAATGTATTTGAACAAAGATTGTCCGCCGCGATAAGCTAAGTAACCATCAAGCTGATTAATATCCGGTAGTGTTTCGCTTGTTATTGCGTTGCGAATAAACATGTCCGTGTTGGTTTCCCAACCTTGCGAAATAAACTCTGCGCTGCCTTCCCAAAACCAAGTTGGAAGCTGAAGTGTAATTCCTTTAGCAATGATATTCTGAATTGTGCCGCCGTAGTACATATCACGCATTACAGCGTGAACAAGCTCATGCGCGATAACGTGCTGAAATTTTTTGTACGAACCTTCGAAAGGGAAGACAACTCTATTCTTGAAAGGTTCGGTAAATCCGCCGGTACCACGTGTGAAATATTCATCTGTAACATTTGTTTCGGAAAAATCGTTGTGAGAGTTATAAACAATAATTGTTACGCGGTTATTCAGCTGGTAGTTTACATCTTTCTGTATTTGTCTAACTGCATCTTCGGCTGCGGATGCGGCAAATTCCGCAATTTTCTCGCCCCCTTTAGCAAAATAAATATCGAAATGTTTGGTTTGAATGTAGTACCAATCCAAGTCTTTGTAATTCACTTTGTTCTGACCGAACTGTGCAAAATCTATAGTTGTACCGATCGAAAGTGAAATCAGAATGAAATAAAAAATTCTTTTCATAGAAAAGATC
>JAJYMU010000300.1 GCA_021786655.1 Bacteroidota bacterium | reverse complement strand
CCGATCTAAATTACGCTCGCCGGATGATGTTAAGTCATCGATTTTTTTAGTCGGCGCTTTTAATAACTGGCGCGTACTGCCTGAATATGAAATGTACGATGATAAAGGAATGATGAATCTTTCCATTGAGTTGAAGCGAGGAGTTTATGATTATCAGTACGTAACCGGCAACGTTGTGGGCGACCACGTCGAAAATATCAACTGGGAAATTTTGGAAGGAAATTTTTTCGAAACAGATGCGGAGTACTACATCTTTCTTTACTATGCAACACCGGAAAAAGGCGGTTATGAAAAAATTATCGGCTACAAGAAAATAAATACCGGAGCGTTATGAACCAGAATGATTCGTCGAAGCGAATAAAAATCGGTGTGATTGGCACAGGGCATCTCGGAAAGATTCATATAAAACTTTTTAAAGAAATAGAAAATTGCGAGTTCGTCGGCATTTACGATAAAGACTTTTCCGTTGCGCAAAAGGTCGGTGAAGAATTTAAAATAAAATCTTTCGAAAGTTTGCCGAAACTTTTTGATGAAGTTGACGCTGTTGATATTGTAGCCACGACGAGCGCGCATTACGAATTAGTTAAAGCATCGTTAGCCGCGAAGAAACATGTTTTTGTAGAGAAACCGATCACGACACACATTTGGGAAGCTGAAGAACTGATTAAAATTGCCGACGAAAAAAATCTGACACTGCAAGTCGGTCACATAGAGCGGTTCAATCCGGCATTAATTTCTCTTGAAAAATACCGTCTCAATCCGCTGTTTGTTCAGACTGATCGCCTGGCGCAATTTAATCCGCGCGGTACCGACGTTGCTGTTGTTCTCGACCTGATGATTCATGATATAGACATAATTCTTAGCTTGGTAAAAAGTGAAGTGAAAAACGTAAGCGCCAGCGGTGTTGCCATCGTTTCGGATAACCTCGATATTGCTAATGCTAGAATAGAATTTGAAAACGGCGCTGTTGCCAACGTAACGGCGAGCAGAATCTCCCAAAAGAAAATGAGAAAGATGAGAATCTTTCAGCGCGACGCTTACATCTCTTTGGATTTTATAACCGGCGTCTCTGAAGTATTCCGTCTCGTTCCACCGGATCAGATGCCGACAAATTCATTTATATCATTTGGCGAAATGGGCGTAGGCGATAGACGGAGGGCAGTAGTTTATGAACAGCCCGAGTTTAAAGAAGTAAACGCGCTGAAACTTGAATTAGAATCTTTTGTGAATGCGATTGCAAAAGGCGAGCGTCCGGTTGTAAGCGGCAAAGACGGTTTGAAAGCTTTGCGGGTTGCAGAGTTGATAATTCAAAAAATCGAGGAATCAATAAAAAATTGCGAAAAGTATTTTTAGTTTTTTTTGCTTCGTTAATTTTAGCGGGTTGCAGCGTTCTGCAGACCGTTCAAAACGTTTCCCGTTTGAAATACAGAATCGATTCTGCAACTGATTATCGTGTCGCGGGAATATTCCTGGCTGATAAAAAAAATATAAGAGATTTTTCTTCGATTGAAATGTTGAAGCTTACCGCCGGTTTGGCGAAAGGCACTTTGCCCTTGACGTTTCTGCTCAACGTTGAAGCAAAAAATCCGAACGACGGAAGCGGCGGTTATCCAAGAACCGATTTGACATTAACTTCTTTTCCTTGGCGGTTGTTATTAAATGATAAAGAAACGGTGAAAGGAAATATTAACGAGCCGGTCTTTGTGCCCGGCAAAGGAGAAGCGGTTTTAATCCCGATCAGAATTGAGTTCGATATTGCAAAATCATTTAAGGACAAAAGTATTGATGACATTTTAATGCTGCTTCTTCAAATCGGAGATGTAAAAAACTCAACATCAAATTTGAAATTGTTGGCACGTCCCGTTGTAGGCACGCCATTCGGAAATTTGGCTTACCCGGATGAAATTACAATTGTTGATAAATCTTTTAATTAGAGAGAGTAATATGACCAAGAAAAAAAATGGAATCGGTATCGATCTTGGCGGCACAGCGCTGAAAATTGGAATTGTAGATCACGATGGAAAGATTCTGAAAAAAATTTCCGTTGATAGCAATGCAGACAAAGGGCCCGATGCGGTTATTCGACAGATCATAAACGGCACCCGCCAAATTTTAGAATCTGCGAAAGTGAAAAACTACGGGATCGGTATTGGCGCGCCGGGTGCGGTAAGTTTGGAAAAAGGTGTGGTGGAAAATCCCCCTAACTTTCCGGGATGGGGAAGAGTACCTCTGGGAGAAATTCTGAAGAAAGAATTTAAGTGTGATGTTTTTGTAGAAAACGATGCGAACGCAGCAGCGATAGGTGAAATGATTTACGGCGCGGGAAAAAATCATGAAAATTTTATTATGATAACACTCGGCACCGGAGTCGGCGGCGGAATTATTATTAATAGAAAAATTTACCGAGGAGAAACCGGCGGCGCGGGAGAACTTGGTCACGTTACGATTGATTCGATGGGACGTCAATGCAAATGCGGATCCATCGGATGCATTGAAGCGTATATCGGGAACAACTACCTGATCGAAAGAGTGAAAACGCAGATTGTTGACCGGCAAGATTCGCAATTGTACGGAATGATTAAAGACGATTTCAATTTGCTTACGCCGAAGCTGATTCATAGCGCGGCAGAAAACGGCGACGATTTTTCTCAATCGGTGGTTATCGATACCGGTACAAAACTCGGTTATGCGCTTACATCAATTGTAAACGTTTTGGATATAACCGCGATCATTATCGGCGGAGGCGTTGCGGGTTTCGGGAAACTTTTATTTGATTCTGTTGAATCCACACTGAAGGATCGTGTAATGAAACCGTTCAGAAGCAGAATTAAAGTGAAACCGGCAAAATTAAAAAACGACGCCGGCATTAAAGGCGCATCGGCACTTGTGTTTTATAAATCGTAACTTTGCCGGCAAAACCGGAACAAAATTAATCGACCGATGAAGTATGTATTCTCCGTGATATTAATTTTTGCATGCACCTTTTTGTTCGCGCAACAAAAAGACACCACTTCGTCTGTCCTCTCCAATCAGAAATTAAACATTGTCAAACTGGATTCAACCTCAAAAACCGATTCAACTAAAACTAAAAAGAAATATGATGTTGATGCGGTGATCAATGCGTCGGCTTCCGATTCGCTCATATTCGAAGTTCAAAAGAAAAAAATGAATCTTTACGGTACCGGCGAACTGAAATACAAAGACACCGATCTCAAGAGCGGAATCATTTTTGTTGATTATAACATCAACGAACTTGAAGCGTTCGGAATCAAAGACACGTCCGATACTGCAAAAGTAAAATTGAAAGAAACTCCTCGATTGGTTGAGGGAAAAGATGCGTACGAAGGTTCACGGCTGAAATACAATTTCAAGAATCAAAGCGGTTTCATTTCGATGGCGAAGAATAAAGAAACCGACAAACGTTACGAAGGCGAAAAAGTTAAGAAGCTTGATAAGAATACTTACTTCATCGAAAACGGAATGTTCACCACTTGTGAGAAAGACACGCCGGATACTTACTTCACAGCGAGCGAGATGAAAGTAATTCAAAAAGATAAAATTATTGCGCGATGGATTATGATGTACGTCGGCGGTGTGCCGCTGCCAATAGTTCT
>JAJYMU010000086.1 GCA_021786655.1 Bacteroidota bacterium | reverse complement strand
CGTGTAGCCGAGCACACTCGCACCATTTTTATTCACCATACCGAAATAACCAAATCCATCCAGAACAAATAATAAATCGTCGGCTGTATCTATCAGAAGTCTGAACCGTTCCTCCGAGCGTTCGAGATGCAACTGCGTTTTCTTTTCTTCAGTAATATCCTGTATCACGCCAACTATGCGGACGATCTTGTTATTCTTGATGATTGGAACACCGGAATGACGAACCCAGTGTTCTTTTCCAAAACGGTCCCTCATCCGATATTCTATAACATTGTCTTCGCCAGCACGCAATTTTTTGATAAACTCTTTAAACTCGCCAAAATGTTCCGGTGCAATTGTTCTTAGAACGTGAATCTTATCCTTGTAAATTTCTTCCGGGGAAAAACCGAACAAGGTGCGTGCCGCTTCGGTTATGTAATTATACTCCGAACCTTCGGCATTTGTAGAATACAATACAGCATTTATAGTGTTAATTGTTTCCAACAAGATCGGAACGATTTCGGAATTAATTTCAAAATTTTTCTGCGGTAGTTTTATTTTCTTTTGCGCTTCAATGGAATTCTCTTTAGCGAGACTCTTCGTTATGGAAACAATTTTGGGGTGAAGAGTCCGTGCGTCCGGTAGTTTATTTTTTGAAAACAAAAGCAAGTAGTACCGCGAATCATCTTTTTCAAACAGTTTTTCTTTGTAGAATGATTTGAACTGTTTTCCGGCAATAAATGATTTAAAAGCTTTGGATTGTTTTATTTGAGTAACGGAAGGTTCCTTCTTCGCAATGATCAGTTTGATAACCGCAAGAAGACTTTTTTCGTTATTATCCAATTTGCCGCAGACGGATAGGGAAATCCCTCTCTTAACGGAACTGTTTACGATGCAGCCGACATCGCTTTTGGAAAGCCTACAAATTTTTTGAAGAATTTTTTCTATCGCTTCGTTCATCAATAAATTGAGAAGTCTTAATTGATATTAAAAGATAATAAATTCACTCGTGGAAATATATAGACCAACACACTGCTCATGCCTATTAATTAGGGTAAGACCATGCACAGAGCAATTGAGACTAGTTGCTGTTGTTCCGACAAGTGAATTCATGTTTACAACAATACAACGCAATGGCTTTTCACCCAAAAAATACTGTGGGGCAACCTTCAGCTAAATAATTATACAACTTTTATTATTATTGCACCCTGATTAACGCTCACATTACGTGGACATGTAAGTTGGAAGCAACTGAAACAAAGAAGATAAAAAAACCCGAACTATTGGCGCCCGTAGGGAATTGGACAATGTTGAATGCCGCAATTACCGCCGGCGCGGATGCAATTTACTTCGGATTGAAAAATCTAAACATGCGCGCTGCAGCCAATAACTTTGATCTTGCTGAACTGCCGAAAATTGTTGAGTACTGCAAACAACATAATGTCAAAGCACATCTTACATTAAACACCATAGTGTTTGAAGAAGAACTATCGCAGCTGGATTCTATCGTTGCCGTTGCCAAAAGTTCCGGTGTTGAAATGATAATTTGCTGGGACCTTTCTATAATAAATAAGTGTATTGAATACGAAATGCCGTTCTGCGTCAGCACACAGGCCTCGGCTTCCAATTCTGCAACAGTAAATTTTTATGAGCGTCTCGGCGCAAAACGAATCGTGCTCGCTCGTGAATGCACTTTGGATAAAATAAAAGAAATAAAAAGTAAAACTGACATTGAGATTGAAACTTTTGTGCATGGCGCAATGTGTGTTGCCATTAGCGGAAGATGCTTTATGAGTCACGAGGTTTTTGGAAGAAGTGCCAACCGCGGTGAGTGTCTCCAACCATGCCGACGAGAATATCAAATTGTTGATACGGATGAAAAGTTTTCACTTGAACTGGGCACGGATTACGTTCTATCGCCAAAAGATTTGTGTTCAATTGAATTCATTGATCAGCTAATTGAGTCCGGAATCGATGCGTTCAAGATCGAAGGTAGAAAACGCAGTCCGGAATACATTGCTAAAGTGGTTTCAACTTACCGCAAAGCAATTGACTCGTATTTCGAAAAGAATCTAACGACTGAACTGAAAAGTGAGTTAGTTGAAGAACTGAAAAAAGTTTATAACAGAGGGTTTTCTCAAGGATTTTATTTCGGTCAACCTGCATCCGAAAGTTTTGCAGATACATACGGAAGCACGGCAACAACTCGCAAAGTTTTCGTAGGTAAAGTTCTAAACTTTTATAAAAAGAACAGCATTGCACACGTTAAACTTGAAGCGGAAACTCTTTCGATCGGCGATTCAATTTATATTATCGGTAGCACTACGGGAGTTGTTGAAATGCAGCTAACCCGCTTTATGCATGATGGGTTAGAACTTCAAACCGCAGAAAAAGGCAACACAATTACTTTCGAGTGCAATACAAAAGTAAGAGAAAACGACAAAGTTTATAAAATTGTCTTTCTGGAAAATTGATTTACTTCCAAGAGAGTTTTGGTTTTCCCCTGCCGAAACTTTCCAGTGCTTCATCCAAAAGAGGAAACACTTTAAAAACCTTATCCATTCTTGTAAGAACGAAAACCAATGAAGGCATTTCCTTATTATAAACCAGTCGCAAATCGCCGTTCATCGTGTTTACTTTTTTAAGAAGAGCAACCATCGCACCGAGAAAAGTCGAATCTATATATTCACAAATACCCAGATCAATGATAATCTTATTTGTTCCCGCTTGAATAATCTCATTTACAAAATCTTTGAACTGAACTGCTTTTGCTAACGTCGCTCTAGTCAAGTAAACATGTATGATTACAATGTCGCCGTTCTTTTCTGATTTGAAATCCATAATGTGTAATTACTCGTTTTATTCTGACTATTTAACTGTAAGCAATATATGAATTCCGTCCCTAATTAGAAAACCGAATTAAAATCTTGATGGTTTGACAACTGGCTCACAATTACAAAAAATTTCTGAACGAATATACTAATTGATTCCGCAGACAAGGCAGAAAAAGAATTTGTTTTTAAGAAAGGGCGTTGTTTAACTGTTCAATTCAAGAGGGATTGGTTTAAAAAAAAGAAGGCGAAGGACCTTTTTCAAACTTTCACCCTTCGCCAACCTTAAGGACGGAGTCCATTTGTGTGTGTGGCTCTTATTACTCAACTATGGTGCCAAATGAAATTTTTTGCGGGAATGTACAATTATAGCGAAGAATATCCGAATTTCGCTTGTTTTCAAAGCGTCTTGTGAGGCTTTGTTATTTAAACTACAACTTGAGCGGTTCTATGCCACGAATTTTTTTCGGGGCAAACGAATTTTATTCCATCAATCTAATTAGAACTTAAACCTAAAACCTAGGTTTATTGTACTGATCGCTGAATAGTTTTCAAGTGTCAACGACAGTTTTTGTGATTCGTTTATGGCACTGTTTTGACCATCTAAAAACAGCAGATCGATTTGGCTGTAAATCCAAATCGCAGCGTAAGTGGCAATCAAAACATTTCTAACCTTGTAAGTTTTATTGTAATCATCATACTTCTGCGCCATCAATGTTCTGTCCGACTCATTCAAGTAATTATTTTCTTTTTTCTTAGTGTCTATTATAAAATAAATCATCGCTCCAAGATTCAAAGCTGCGGCAGACGACACGATCCATCCCTTGCTTGTGTTCCCGATTTGAAATTGACCTGCGCCTGGTAAAAGCAAATTGGTTATAGTCGCGCTTCTCATTGCGCCCAAGTCTTCATGTTTAATTTCTTGTTTCGCCTGCGTAGTATCTCGCGGTGCTTCAATGTCGGGATTATTTCTCATGTATTCGGTTTTTACTTCGCCAAAGATTTGGATCAGCTTCGGAGGAATTCTCGACGGGTCGGGCGTAAAGTTCTTTTTTATCTTTAAAATGTTTTCGAAACTCTTCCGTGTGGAAAGCTCGTCTCCGTTAGAATAAAATGCAATCGCCCGCATCAAGTGGACTTCAATAGTCAAGGAATCGCTAAGGTTTCCTTTCTGCAGCAATTCTTCGGATGACTTTATTACATTATTGTAATCAAAAGCTTCGAACAACTTTTTAACTTTATCGAATGACGTTTCTTGAGCAAACGAGCACGATAAACCAGTCAACAGAAATATTACAAAGAGAATTTTTTTCATTATTTGAGAAGAACCATTTTTCTTGTTTGAATAAAATTTCCTGCGCGCAGCTGCAAAAAATAAATTCCGCTCGGCACGAGATTGTTAAATTTGTCTTCACCGTTCCAATGAATAGAATATGTTCCGGCTGAAAACTCTCCGGACGACAGCGTTACAATATGTTGACCGATCACAGAATAAATAACCAGCGAGACAGAAGCGGTTTTTGTTAATTGAAAAGTGATTGTTGTGCTTGGATTAAAAGGATTCGGATAGTTTTGGAACAATTCATCTTCCGCAGGTAATACATTATCGGTATGAACACCAGTCGCGGTTGTATCCTCTAAAATTTCAACATCGGGAACAACTTTTCCGTTTGCATCTTTTCCTCCAAATACCGCAACCTTTCCTTTGTAATTAACCGCCATCAAGTTTGTTCTGGCTTTATTCAACTTTAGCTTTGGGTCGGATGTTATACTAATCGAACCATCTTGATTCACTACAACTTGTTCAACGCTGGCTAAGGCTTTATTGGTTTCGTTGTAACCGCCGATTATGAATCCCCTTTGACTGATAGGGTTGTAAACAGCTGCTCCTCCGGCTCTTGCCTCAATAAGTTTGTTCGGTAAGGTTGTAAGCTGTTGCGTCGGTATGTTAAACCGCTGAACGGAATTCATGACTCCATTTGTAACGCCGCCGAAGATATAAATATTATCACCTACAATAAATGTCATGTGCTGACGCGGCGGATCTGGTGACGGCGAGTTAAACGTAAACACGGTTTGCTTCGATGCTAAGTTGTATTCAACAATGTACGGAAGCGTTGCACCAACGGTTGAAGGATCGCCGCCTATGATATATAAATTATCACCAACAACTTGACCTGTGGAAAACGATCTACCGAAATTGTTTTGAACATCAAGCACAGATGGAGCCGAAGGTGGAGTCTTAAAATTCCACCCTTCTATTGTGTTTTTATTTGTGGAAGTATCTGCCGTTCCTCCGAAGTACACAATTTTCGAGTTCCAAATATCTGCAACAAACTGCTGGCGTCTTTGTTTCATACTATCGACGATTCGCCAGGTGTTTTGAACAACGTCATATTCCTGAATCCAATTAACCGCTCTTTGAAGTGAATCAGAATAGCCGCCTAGGATATAAATTTTATTGCTGGGCGATTGAAGATCGAAAGCAAGTTGACCGCCGGAAACTGGATATAACATTCTTCCAACTATCTTCCATTTAAATTGCGCGCTCAGGGGGACAGCACAAAAAATAATAAGTAATACAAAGATTAATTTTTTCATTTCTAAACTGTTTTTTAATTATTTAACTCAACTTCCATACCAATCAATTATTTTTTCAAAAAGTCGAATTTTAAATTCACCGTATCCCCCTTTGATACTCTAAAGGTTGTATCGATATCCTTAAATCCCGGATTCCGGATTATCATGTGCACCCAATCCGGATGAGGTAAAACTCTTATCAATTTCGGCGCATATACCTCGGCTTTTAATTCACCATTTATATAAACATCACCCCAAGGCAAAACCGAACATCTTATGAAGCCCATTTTGGAATCGAAGGAAAAATTAAGTTTAGTTGGTTTGTCCGCTTTGATCAATACAGTTTCAAATTGCGGAGGATAATTCTGCGCAACCAACTTAACAGTGTGCTCTCCTTCTAATAGTCTGATAGGATTGGTCGTGGGCGTTGCACCAAAATCTTGACCGTCGATGGAAATCTGAGACCACGGTTGACTGTCAATCAACAATGCACCATATCCAATGGATTTTACAGGCGGCTGAACTGCTGTATTTTGATTTTGCTGCTGAGCACTTTCGTTTCCGACCAAAGGTTTATCAGTCTTTGTTAAATCGACTTGATCTTTTTTAAGATCCGGTTCAGCAGCAATAGATTTAGATTGATTAGTCTCGTTACCCTGATTCGATACCTGCTGCGGTTTTTCCTGTATCGAATTGCTTGGGTTCTTTTCATAACGCGGAATAAAAACAATTCCGGCTATGATTAACACGACAGCAGCCAAAACCAGAGCAACGAGCTTTGTTCTTCCGGAATCCTTGTGAACATTGTTCAGAATCAAAGTTGCCTGATCCGGCTGAATATTTAAGTCTTTAAAAACTTCATCAACAGTCAGATAACGCTGATTGATATTTTTCTTCAGCAATTTCAAAAGTACGTTTCTATATTTTTCCGGAATCTCGTTCAGCTTTCCTTCAAGGGACGATTCGTTAATGCCGATTATTTCATTCAGCGTCATGCTTACGTTGTCTTTCAGAAACGGATTCTTTCCTGAAAACAATTCAAACAAAACAACGCCGGCAGAAAATAGATCGCTTTGAGCCGTAAGTTTTGCGCCTCTCACCTGTTCGGGCGACATGTAGCTTGGCGTTCCAACTATTGAATACGGATTCGTTACAAAATTATCCTCGGCTGATAACGCGAGACCAAAATCTCCGAGCTTTGCATTTAGGTTTTTATCTATGAAAACATTTTCCGGCTTTATATCACGATGGATGATTTGATTTGCGTGCGCGTAACCCAGTCCCCGTAAAAGTTGAATCATCAAATGTTCTTTTTGTTCAAGCGTTAAATTCTTGGTCTTGAACGCATTGCGCAGCGACTCGCCTTCAATGTATTCGAACGAAATGTAGAAATACTCTTTGCTCGTTCCGAAATCCAATACCTTGATAATGTTTGGATGATCGAGCCTGGCAAGAATTTTTGCTTCACGCTTAAAACGTTCTACAACCGATGGATCGGGAATTTTTTGAGTGTTCAAAACTTTAAGAATAATTTTTTTACTAAGGTAGATGTGATTTGCAAGAAAGACCGCCGCATGCTCGTCTTTCTTGAGCACTTCAATTATCTGGAATTTCTCGAACAATATTTCGGAAGTAAGCGATGTCATTTTATTGTTCGCCAAGCTCCTTCAGTTTCAATTGAATCCATCTTACGGATACATCCAGTGATTTTGCGGTAAGTGTTCTGTTGCCGTTAAGTTCTTCAAGACGCTTTTTGAGAAGAAGCATTTCAAATTCCCTCAGCGTACCCTGAAAGTTTTCCATATCGGTTGCTTCTTCAAGAATTATATGTTCGGCAAGTAATTTGTTCCCGTCGCAAAGAATTAACGCGCGCTGAATTATGTTTATCAGCTGGCGAACATTTCCGGGCCAATAATAACTCTCCAATTTTTTTATTGCCGCGGGATCTATGGACATATCTTTCTTGCCCATTTTTTTAATAAAGAAACTTGTGAGCAAAGCTATGTCGCTTCTTCTTTCTCTAAGCGGAGGGACCTTGATCGGAAATACATTTAATCTGTAGAATAAATCTTCGCGGAACGATCCCTCTTTTACAAGCGCTTGTAAATCTTTGTTGGTTGCGGTAATTATTCGAACATTAATTTTTCTTACCTTCACATCACCCAGCCGGATGATTTCTTTATTCTCGAGCACACGTAAAAGTTTTGCTTGAAGGGCTATGGAAATATCGGCGATCTCATCCAAGAAAAATGTCCCGCCGTCGGCAGCTTCTAGTAAACCTTGTTTATCCGTGTTCGCGCCGGTGAACGCACCTTTTTTATATCCAAACAATTCGCTCTCAAGAAGATTATCCGGAATCGATCCGCAGAATTGTGCAAGAAACGGTTTATCGTTTCTTTTACTTAAATCATGAATTGCTTTTGCTGCAATTTCTTTTCCGGTTCCGCTTTCACCAGTGATCAAAACCGTTGTATCGGTTAATGCAACTTTATAAAGGAGTTGCGAGAGACTGTGCATAATGGCGCTTTCGCCTATCATATCGGGAATTTCGAAAACAGACTGCAGTCGATTGGTAAGAATCTGATTTTCTTTTTCAAGCTCTTCTAATTTTATAATTCGATCAAGAGCCAGCGATACCAAGTTGGAAAAGAATCCGAGGAACAGAAGGTTTTCTTCCGTGAATTCACGCCGGTCAAGCTGGCTATCGGCAATAATAACGCCCCAAACTTTTCCATCGCGAACAATTGGAACGCCAATGACAGATTTGATGCGCTGAATCTGCACGCTCTCAAACTGCGAAAGATGCGGATCGCTCATTACATCGTGATAAAGCAGCGGCTTCTTTTCTTTAATTACTTTTTGAAGAATGCCGGAAGAAAATTCATGCAAGTCGGTTATGCTTTCGTTCGAGATTTTACGTGCGGTGACAATAGAAAAACTGTCATTGACTTCGTCATACTTTACAAAAAGACCGCGCTCGGCATTAATTACTTTGATCACAATATCGATAGCATCTTCGACTAATGATTCTTGACGCGTGGCAGAATTTAAAATCTCTGTGAATTCAAAAAGCGATTCGAATTCATCTTTAGTAAGATTCTTAATGTGAGTAATGTTGTCTGCAAAAAAATTATTCATTTATAAAATGCCTGTAAAAAATTTTCTTTCTATTCCTCAACCGATTATTGAACAACAAAGGACGCCGGTTTCGAGCGGCACCTGTCTTGAAAATCATCGATACTCCAGATTACCCAGAAATAATCTCCGATAGAAAGAGTTGCGCCGGAAATCACTTGAATATCATCCTTGGAAATATTGTCTTTCTGCCAAACGAGAACCGGAGAAACTTCGTCCGTGTATATTTGAACCATGTAGCGGAAATTAAATCCCGGCAGGAATCTTGTCCAACGCAGTGTTGGAGTTGAGCCGACAGTTTGTTTATTTGACGGCGTCTCCGGCAAAACTTCCTGTTTGATAATTCTTTTTATGGTTGATGACCCGATATTAAAAATTCTTTTCTGTTTATCTTTTACAATGATGTTGAAAATTTTTCCGATTCCTTCATCCATCGATTGTAAGCCCAAATCCGTTTGAGAAAAATCATTTTGGTAAGAACGCGATGACGGATTGTAATTCAACTGCTTATTAAAGTTTAATTGGTTCGCTACGACAAATACTGAATCAACATTTCCTTCGGTATCGGTAATACCCGCTTGGATAGTGAGTTTATATTTTTGAACGTCCGGATAACGGTTCTCAACGCTTGTGTAGATAGCTAAACTGTCAAGCCGTGGAATTGAGTGCAGGAACATGTCAACATGAAAGGTTTTTTGATTATTCCACTGAACCAACGTTGAATCGCTGCTGAATCCGTCCTTCTGAAAATAAAGCCATCCGTCCTGCTTCGGAAGATTATCAAGTTTGAAATATCCGTTTGCATCCGTCGTTAATAAAATATTCTGCGGTTTCCAAAAAACACTTACACCAGTGATGGGCTGCGGGGGTCCGGTAAAAGTTTTAACAACACCATCAAGAGCGGCAAACTGATAATCCGGATTTTGAGGATCGAGCGGATTCAACCGCGGCGCGTCGCAAGAAAACAATCCGACACAAAGAAGTAATACAGATAGACTGCGAAAAATTTTCATGGAATAATTACCCCCAAGAGAATTTCGAACACACAATGGCTCTTTAAGTTTTCAAAAAGCTTTAAAACCAACGGCTAATATGCAGATAAAATACTGAATTATAAACTCAAAAATAAGTTTCCTACCGAATAAAGTGCGGCTTTGCCCGATATCTTGACACGGTTCACAAGTTGCTCGCAGAACAACTCTCCTCCTCGTTTTGAGACTTGCAGAGCACGAAAATTTTTCTTACCAAGCTTTTCAGCCCAGTATGGAATAAGAACCGTGTGCGAAGATCCCGTAACCGGATCTTCATCAATTCCTTCGTTTGGCGCAAACATGCGGGAGACAAAATCAACTTCTTTTCCTTTTGCAGAGATGATAACGCCATGCGGATAAATTTGTTTTACGAGCTCAATGTTTGGTTGAACATCTCTCACATAATCTTCGGAATCAAAAACGATAAGAAGATAAAATCCATTTTCCAAAACTTCCAGCGGCTCTCTCTCAAAACATTTTCTGATTGCATCGTTGATCTCAATCTTGTGCGGTTTGTTAACCGGAAAATTTAATGAAAGCAATTCTCCTTCTCGATCTACAACCAACTCTCCGCTCTTCGATGTGAATTTAACCTGGTTGGAATTCTTATCGATGAAATTGAAAATCACAAAAGCAGAAGCAAGCGTCGCGTGTCCGCATAACGGCACTTCGTTTAACGGCGTCATCCATCTAATGTGATAATGTTTGCCTTCTTTTATAAAGAAAGCCGTTTCGGATAAATTGTTTTCCGCTGCAATATTTTGAAGAGTCCCGTCGTCAAGCCATTTTTCCAGAGGGACAACCGCTGCAGGATTTCCGCTAAAAACTTTTGATGCAAAAGCATCAACTTGATAGATTGGTAACTTCATGTGATTCTCCTTAATCATGATCTTGCACATGCCCTTAATCTCAATCTTGATCTTCTTCATGATTAATAAACGTTAAAACCGGAAGCAGAGCAAGATTATGCGCAAGATCAAGAAAATTTTTAATATTAGCTAAAGAACATTTCTTTATGTAGAAAAGGAACAACGGCTACTTTCAATCCTTCAATGTATAATTCTTTTCTGTTCATCACACCATTAGTAAAGTAACCAATGGCACCGTGTTTCTGTTTTGTGTTTTGCTGATTCATAATTTCGTCCATCACGTCACCAAGTTCGACTCCTTTCAAAAGTTTTTCAACAACAGAGTTCGGCAACTCGAAATGCGGCGACATTCCGAAACCGACTTTTCCATCTTTATCTATTATGCACACGCATCCGAATGCAAACCATCTTTCAAACTGCTTTGCTATTCCTCCTTCTATGCCGACAAAGAATTCTCCGCCAAGATTCCGATCTTTGTTTATATGAAGTAATTTTACGGCACGGTTTTGTGCGCCAATAAAAGTTTCGTCATTCACGGGTTGAACTGGAACGCCGGAATCAACTTCAACTCCAACAACTTCCAGTTCATCAAAATAGTTGGAGAATGCTTCTTTGACCGAAGCTATCTTAACCGGATTTTTTGAGCCGACAAGTATTTTCATGGTTGGTTTTTTTGTCTCTATGTACTTGATTTCTGTTGTTCTTTCCAAAGTTTGAACTTACGAACACGTGCTTCGATATTTGCCGTTTTATTCCAATTTTCTTTCTGTTGCAGTCCTAAACGTCCTGCGCATTGACGCACAGATTGAACCGTTCGTCCTATTGCGTTCCCGATATCTTCCGCTGTTAAAGTTGCATAATGCTTTCGAACATAATTTAATTCCTCTTCGGTCCAAAGACGCCGATGCGGTTTTCGGAATAATCCTTTCCGATTCGCATGCAATGTAACAGCATCGCTGCTTAAGCCCAGATCTACAGCTATGTCTTTAAACCTCTTTTTCTTGTAATTGGCAACAAGATATTTGTGTTCTTCTTTTGTCCATTCGTGATCATGACGAGGTCTTCGCACATTCAAAATTTTTGCATATGATCTAACTGATTTTAATGAGCGTCTCAATTGGGAAGCAATTTCTTCGAGAGACTTTGAGCGATCATGATAGTATGTACAAAGGAATTTTTTTTCTTCGTCGGTCCAAGTTCTTCCGCGTTTCTTGGTTAACCCTAAGCGTTTTGCCCGGTGTAAGACGGCGCGAATGGAACGCTTTAGTGTTTTGCCGATTGATGACGGCTTGCGGTCAGAATAATGACGTTTAATATAATTATCTTCCCGTATTTCCCAATGTCGAAAACCATTGACTACAATGCCGAGATTCATTGCTTTTGAAATTACAGCATTGGTAGAACGCTCAAGATGCAGGGCAACATATTTTGCACCTTTTCGCGGATAATATTTCCGCAGATATGTGACTTCGCTTTCAGTCCATTTTTTCCTGTTCATATCGTCATCCTCAATCGTTCATTCAATTAATAAAAAAAGTGGGGCTATTTAGCAAAGAATATTTCGAGCGGACGCCATACACGTTTAGCCCAAGCAGTTTCGTTGTGAGTGGCGGTTTTATCAACAAAAAAGAATAAATCTTTGTTTTCAATGAATCCTTTTTCTTCCAGAGCTTTTACCATTTCATTGACGCCGGGTAATAATCTAGCATCCAAATCAACGCCGCCGTTATCAATATAAAGCGTGATCTTTTTTTTCTTGCCGGAATATTCGAGGACATTTTTAACGTAATCGATATCGGCAATCTTAAACGCAGGCGAGAAACATGCCGCTTTAGAAAACACATTTGGATATTCCCACGCGCACATCATAGATATCAGCCCGCCCATTGATGATCCGCCAACGGCGGTGTTTTCTTTATCGGGCAAGGTTCTGTAAAGTGAATCGATGAACGGTTTAATTTTTTCCACGATCAATCTCATGTAAAGATGACCAAGCGGTGTATCTGCGTATTCTATTCCGCGGTCTTCGGTATTGTAAATCCCGACAATTATAAGCGGCTTAATTTCTTTTTTGTGTATCAAGCTATCGGCGGTTTCATCCATTTGCCAGTCAACAAACATGCTTGAAGTGCGCGGATCAAAAAGATTTTGTCCATCGTGCATATAAAAAACCGGGTAACGCTCGTTTTTGTTTTTGTCGTAATCCGGTGGAAGCCAGACGATAATGTCGCGCGGCTTCAATCCGTCGAAAACAAAATGTTTGTGGTATTCAACTTTGCCGGTAACTTGTCCGGCAATTTTGAAATTCGACTTATCCCGCCAGTTTTTAATTACAGCCGTAATCGTCGTATCGTGTTTGGTCGTCAACACTGAATTCTGCGGAACTGTTGCATCATTATTCAACGCCTCTGTCTGCCAAGTCCCCTTGGTAAATTTATATTCGATTCTTATTTCTTTGTTAAGGAAGATTGATTTCTGATAATTCCCTTTCGATATTTTTTCCAGTTCAACCCGACCGGGATTCCAAGAACCCAGTTCTGGAATATTTCCGACAATAAAAACTTTATCGCTGTCGTTGAGCGTTGGAGCTTCCACGCGGAAAGTGATGTTCACTTTTTCTTGAGCATAAACAGATAGCATTGCACATACAAGCAAAACAAAAATTCTTTTCAACATATTGTCGTTCCAAAAAATTTTTAACCACCGAATTTAAATTGATAATTTTCTTTACGCATATATTTCTTTGGCTCCGCCAGCGGCTCAAATCCAAATTGTGAATACAAGCCGTGTGCGTCGCGCGTAGCAAGCATCCACGCCTGAATATTTTTTAGCTCGCGATGTTCCATAATGCATTTCATCAGCCACTTTGAAAGTCCTTTGCCGCGGTATTCCTCAACTATAAAAACATCGGCAATATAACCAAACCTGACGCGATCTGTAATAACGCGCGCGAAACCAATTTGCTTACTTTTGTAATACACCCCGAAACAAAGCGAATGGCGAATAGACTTTCGGACTTTCTCGATTGAAATTCCTTGCGACCAGTATGAGTGCGTGAGAAACCGATGAACAGTTTTTATCTGCAATTTTCTTTTGTTCGTGCTGATAACATAGTCTTTCTTTTGGAATTCACAAATCATTATCGCTCCAGCTTTATTCCAAAATATTTTTCTAACAAAGAATAAAATTCTTGTTCACCACTCAATTCTGCTTTTGTTTTCTTCCCATTTTCAGTAACGGTTAACGATAAATCGCTCAGAGTAATTCTCCCGTTCGGGGTGGCGATAGTATATGCATTTCTGATTCTGAAACTTGAGTTCGGAGCGTCTTGCTGAAAATCGCACATTGCGTTATAGTCTGAGAGTCCGCGGGGAATTAAAGTAAACTGATGTTGAGTTTTCCAATCGTTTCCGTCTTCGCGTTGCAATTCAAAATTGTCTTCTGAAATTTTGGCAATGCGATAATGTCCGCTTATATCTCGGACTTCTCCGTCCGGCATTTTTATTGGTTGACGGAATGAATCGCCAAAACCGACGTCGGTCAAATAATCATGATCGAGGTGAACGAGAATTGTCATGTGATCAAACTCCGGACCTAGTTCTTGTCTGTTGTGATTGTACACTCGCGCCGAAAGCATTACAACGCGGAAACCGAGTTGAGTAAGAAGCCAATGGAATAATCCGTTAAGTTCATAACAGAATCCGCCGCGCTTAGTTAGTATTATCTTATTATAGATCCGTGCCAAATCCAAAACGATTCTGGCGCGGTTGGGGATATCTAAATCCTCAAAAGGAATTGTAAGAAGATGCCGATTTTGTAACTCCGTTAAAAATTCGAGCGAAGGATTTTTTATTTCTTTAATTCCAATTCTATCTAGATAGTGTTTTACTTCCATCATTTAATATCACCTTTCCAACAAAATGCCGCGGCGTTTTTTTAATTCAAAGTGCGTCCTTTCCATTTTAATGCAAATTATGAAAAAGATTTCTTAGATTACAAAACAAATCGAAGGGTAAGTTTATGAGGTTTACGAGAAGAACCTTTTTGAAATCCGGCGCAATATTAACCGGGGGTATGTTTTTTCAAGGCAATAAAATTTTATCTGCGTTGCAAGATCAAGCAAGCGGATTTAGAACTGTGCGCGGCGATTTCGGAATTTATAACGAGTACGGCGGAACAATCGGCTGGTTTGCAAACAAAGATGCTGTAATTGTTGTCGACTCACAATTTCCCGAAACCGCTAAACATTTTATGGATGGTCTCAAAAAAAAGGTTGATCGAAAAATTGATTTGCTGCTCAACACTCATCACCACCGCGATCACACATCTGGAAACATTTACCTAAAAGATTATTCATCAATAATTGCCGCTCACGAAAATTCGAAAGCGCTTCAGCAAAAATTCTACGGCAACGATCCGTTAAAACCGCAAGCGTATCCCACCGTAACTTTTGCCGATGAATGGACGCTCTATCTCGGCAAAGAAAAAGTTTGGGCGAAACATTTCTGTCCGGCGCACACAGGCGGCGATGCAATTATACATTTTCAAAACACAAATGTTGTTCACATGGGTGACATCGTTTTCAATAAAGTTTATCCATACATTGATCTTCCCGGCGGAGCTTCACTTTACCAATGGATCGAGTTCATTGAAAAGACCGTTCCACTTTTCGATAAAGATACGATTTACATTTTTGGTCATTCACAAACACAAGAAATGTGTATTGGCAAAGCAGATGATGTTTATGCGATGCGGGATTATTTAACCGCGCTTATAAATTTTGTTTCAAAAGAAATAAAAGCGGGCAAAACCAAAGAGCAGATTGCTTTAGCTTCAGAAATCCCTGGAGCGAAAAATATTTTGGATAAGAAAGACGGTATGATAAAAATGAATCTTGAAAAAACGTATGATTACCTGACGCAGAAATAAAAATAGAAATTCCCGCTTAAGACTGTGAACTGGTTCTGTTTTAACAAACTGAAATGTAGTTACTGCTGACTAATTGATTGAAGCATCCGCATATCGAACGGCGACAATTCGGAGATAGTATTTCTCACATTTAATTCTTTTATCAATTCGCGAATCGTTTTCATCTCCGCTTCAATAAGATGCATTCTGTGTTTTAACATTGCAAGACTCGTGAACGCTACTTTGGATGCATCCATTTCAAGATTTAAAATCTGTTTGCGAAGATTATAAGAATTGCTTTCCAATCGCTCGAGCTTCTTCTTGAGCTTAATTAAGATTTCTGGTTTGCTAAGATTGTACATCAACAAGATACCAATGTCAAATCCGCTGGAATTCGATGCGTCTTCTTCCAGAAAAGAAGTTATAGAAGACTGCAACTCGTATTCGCCTTCAGCGGTTATTGAATAAATTGTTTTCTCGGGAAGGTTGCCGGATTTTTCCATTCGACCTGTGATCAAATTCCTCTTCTTCAAATTGTTGATGGTAGCATAGACGGTCGAGTCAGCAAGAGGCAACCATTTTTTGGTTTGAAGTTCACTCAGCATTTTTGTGATGTCGTAAGGATTTCTTTCTTGTTCGGCAAGGATTCCAAGTATGAGTGTCGCAAGTTTAGATAGCATGTTATTCTTTCACTACCCTTTTAAAGTACTCTAAAAATAGAGGATGGGTTTTCGAATGTCAATTGGCTTTTAAAGTAAAGATGGATTCCAGCAATGATTGATCTTGTACAAGTTCTTCAAACGAGACATACTGAAAATCAATGTTTCTAGACAGAGAACGATAATTCAACTCCATCGATTCTTTCTTCTTGGGATTTACAACTACCATTTCCAAATCAGACGGAACATGTTTTTGTAGAAACGCTTTGATGTGTACGTCGGCATTTGATAAAGAGTATCCAATAAAAACCAATTTTTTTGTTGATCTGATTTCGCGTGCCGCTTCACCTAGCAATTGTGTTATTACCGGATGATGAAGCGTTTTAATATATGATGGCGGCATTATCAGCGTTTGAAACTCAGTTTTATCAAGCGGGCAAACCAATTCATATTCTTCCTTTTCGGGATAAGTGTAGCCAACAAATTTTCCATGATTCAAATCAATTTTTCTATCCCACGGCGTCAATAAAGTTTGATCGCAACAGTTGCAGTATTTCCAATTAAGACTGCCGTGCAGTTTTATAATTTTAAACGGAACAGGGTTCTCGCCAGCATCAACCATAACAGGTTCACGCGGATTAACCCAAAAGTTGAAGCGTGAAAGTTGCGGCGTTCTTTGGTAGTTCATCAGAGGAATACAATAGTCAATGTATCCGTGATTCTTAAACAAAAAATCGAAAGACTGTTCAAGCAGAGTATCATAATTCAACGTTACGATAGAAACGTTCGTGTTCCGCTTAACAACTTGTGTCCAAAACTGATTGTAATGATAACTGCTCTTATCTGTTTCAAGATTTACAATGTAGTGGATAAGTTTGATAAGGTATTCTTTAATATTTCGTAGAGTGTCGTATGGATATTTTGCGCTCAGACTCTCATTCTGTTGAATAAAATAATCAATGAATCCGAAGACTGCTTCAAGTTGAGGATAGCTATTGTTGGGGATATCAAACTTGAAGTTGTCCTTTATGAAATCATTTACAATCTTCCCAATCTCTGAACTCTCAATCTCTTTATTGATTCCGGAAATTATTTGCGGGAGAATATCGCGCTGAAGCGGCACTCCATCTGCATGAGACGCACCTGCGCCCAATACAAATACTATGTCTCTGTTAGGTGGATACTGAAGAAATTTTTCGGTTTTTACAGACATCGGAAGTTGTCACTCTAAAGTGAACAAAGAATAAATTCGATTAAAAATACTTCTAGTAAATGAAAACTACTTTGTAATTTCAATGAGAATTAGTTTCTTCCCTTTTTCGTTTCTTGCATTGGAAGGTTTGTATGACAATTCAAAAATTGTTGATTTCTTGATGAAGGCTTTGTACTTCAGTTCAGCATTTTTAAATTCTTCAATTAAGTCGCCCCCCTTTGCTGCTGCAATGTATGCTTTCTCTTTTATCAAAGGTAACGCATAACGAAACAGAATTAACAACGGAACCGTTGCTCGGCTAACCACTAGATCAAATGAACCGGCATATTTCTGTTTGAACTCATCGCTTTCCACTCTAGAATTTTCTGCAACAACATTATTTAACTTAAGTTTGCTAATAAATTCTTGTACAGCTTCTATTTTCTTAGTAGTTGAATCAGCTAAAACACCACGCAACGTCGGCCGAGTAATTGCAAGTGGAATACCTGGAAATCCACCGCCGGTACCAATATCCAAAAACTTAGTTACTCTTGGGGGAATAAATTCAGAAATGTATGATGAGATAAAAACGTGATTCTCAATTATTTTCTGTATATCACGTCTTGAGATAAGATTGACTTTAGAGTTCTTTTGTGATACTAGGGCGGCAAAATTGGCGAGTTTTTCAAGCTGGTATTCATCGGGATTTATACTGTTTTCCCAGAAAAGCATTTTCAGTTCGCGTAAATACTGTTCGTGATGATCCAATAAACATCCTCGAATTAACGTTTCAAATATACTAATAAAACAGATATATCTGAAGGTGTGACGCCAGAGATCCTTGATGCTTGTCCAATAGATCTGGGTTTGACCTTGCTCAACTTCTCCCTCCCTTCAGTAGAAATAGCTTTCAAGTTAGTGTAATTGAAATTTAATGGAATTAAAACGCTTTCTAATTTTTCCATCTTGTCGATCAACTCTATCTGCCTCTGAATATAACCATCGTACTTTATTTCAATCTCAACTTGCTCAAGTGCTTCTGAATCATCATGCAGACTATTTAGCACTTCCTCTTTTTCAATAATCCTTTCTATGATCTCAGAAAGTTTTACCTCGGGACGCTTGACTAACTTGTCCAATGTTTCTGAGTTGCTTATCGTGTCCGTGTTACATGATTCCAAGTACGAATTGATAGTCGATGGATGAATTTTTTTTTCGCTCAAAATATCTTTCGATTTTGTAATTAACGTTTCGCGACGCTTTAGTTCATCATAGAATTCTTTTTCGATCAAACCAAATTCATAACCGTACTTCATCAGACGACGTTTTGCGTTATCCTGCCGAAGAATGAGTCGATGCTCTGCGCGCGATGTAAACATGCGGTAAGGTTCATCTGTTGATTTGCCTACAAGATCGTCAATCAGAACACCGATGTATGCCTCGCTTCTTTTCAAAACGAATTCTGTTCTTCCTTGAATTTTCAAAGCCGCATTGATGCCGGCAACTATTCCTTGAGCAGCAGCTTCTTCATATCCAGAAGTTCCATTGATCTGTCCTGCAAAGTAGAGACCACGAATCAGTTTTGTTTCCAGAGTTAGATCGACTTGATGTGGTGGGAAATAGTCGTACTCAACTGCGTAGCCCGGCCGAACCATCACAACTTCCTCAAGACCTTTTATTTTTCTAAGTGCTTCAAACTGAATTTCTACTGGAAGTGATGTTGAAAAACCATTGATATAAATCAAATCCGATTCCAACCCCTCTGGTTCCAAAAACAATTGATGACGTTCTTTATCTGAAAATCTATTTATTTTATCTTCGATCGAAGGACAATAACGCGGACCGACGCCATGTATCAAGCCCGTGAACATGGGAGATCTATCAAATCCTTTTTCCAATATCTTATGGACAGTCGGATCTGTATAAGTTATGTAACAACTCAGTTGCGGCAAATATGGAAATTCATTCTTTGGCGTCCGAAACGAAAACGCAATTGGAGGAACATCACCAGACTGCTCACTCAAAACGCTCCAATTAATTGAATCTTTTCTAAGTCTTGGTGGTGTACCGGTTTTCAATCTTCCAGACTCGAATCCCAGTTTCACTAAGGATTCCGTTAATCCAACAACAGATTGTTCACCGAATCTACCACCTTTCGTAGCATTAAGTCCTGTGTGCATAAGTCCATTAAGAAAAGTGCCTGAACAGACTACTAAAGCTTTGCATCCTATCTCATCCCCTTTTTTCGTCCTAACGCCAATTATTTTCTTATCTTCTTGATCTGCCTCGGTGACAGAATCTTCTATTATCTCAATATTATTCTGAGAAATAACAACATTGGATGCAACTAAGGAATAGATACTTCGATCATTCTGGCTTCTACCAGCCCAAACTGCTGGTCCCTTAGATTTGTTCAAGGTACGGAACTGGATACCAGATTGATCGGCAATCACTCCCATAACGCCCCCAAGTGCATCAATCTCGTGGACTAGGTGACCCTTTGCGCTACCTCCAATTGCCGGATTGCATGACATTCTGCCAAAAGCAGTCTTTTCCATAGTTACAATTGCAACTGAAATGCCCATTCTTGCGGCTGAAACAGCAGCTTCTATTCCAGCATGTCCCCCTCCTACTACAATTAAATCAAAATACCTCATTCTTCATTACCTTTCCATCAAGACTTAGTCTTGTCTAGATTGGTCGGTTCCACGTGAAACTGAGAACTTTTCCTTCATTCTCCCAAAATTCAGTTCCACGTGAAACTGTTTATTTTCCAATACAAAATTTCGAAAAAATATTGTTTAATATGTCGTCCGATGTTACCTTTCCAATAATTTCCCCTAGTAAGCTCTCGGCATTTCGCAGATCGGTCGCAATAAATTCGCCTGTAAGCTTCTCTTTAATAGACCTTTCTGCATCTATTAAACTGTCCTTAGCTTTTTTTAACGCTTGAAAATGTCGTAAGTTGGAAACTATAGCCGATTTCTCTGAGTAGCTTTGTGAGCCAAGCGACTTCTCTTTCAGTTTATTGAATAGAATGTTAA
>JAJYMU010000005.1 GCA_021786655.1 Bacteroidota bacterium | reverse complement strand
ACCGAAGCCGAATCGAATATGCGCTCCGGACTAAACCAGATTGATATGATCAAAAAAGTTACTAGTCAGATTGAAAAATATGCCAAGCGCGATATAACCTTAAAACACCGCAACGGCGAAACTGTAAAAATTGATTTGCTGAAATTTCATCTCACCGGCGATATGTCTAACAATCCGTATTTGATGGATGACGACGTAATAATCTTTCCGTCTTATGATGACGAAAGGAGCGTTGTTGAAATCAGCGGCGCTGTTAACAAGCCGACAAAATTTCAATTTGTGGATGGTGACAAACTTTCCGATGCAATTTTGTTTGCTGGCGGAATTAATCCCGCATATGACAATGTTACAACCGCGGAAATTTCAAGACTAAGCAACGATGGAAACAAAGAAAATATTATTGATGTGCCAATCAAAGATGATTACAAACTTCAGATTGGCGACCGCATCAGAGTTCTATTTAAGGACAACAATAAGAAAACCTACAAAGCATTAGTGCTGGGTGAAGTAAGAACCCCGGGATACGTTTACCTCACAAAAGATAACACAACAATAAAAGATGTTATTGCTAAAGCCGGCGGATTTACGGACAAAGCTTGGCTTGAAAGAAGCGAACTTCTGCGCGGAACTAGTGAAGTAAATGTATTGAAGATGAAAGCGATCCGCGACGAATTTGAGAAGGATAGAAATTTCAATACGATTCTTACAGAAAAATATTTGAATGATGTTTTTATAGAGCAGATGAAAATGCTTCGCATGAATGATATGTACATGGAAGATTCTGCAGCCGTGGCAGTTGACAACACTCTGCGGGTTCTTCAAAGCAAAAGTATAATTGATTTTACCAAGATCAATTCCGATACAACAACCGAAAGCAAATACGTCGTTCAAGATGGAGACATCATTGTAATCCCGCAACGAGAAGACTTGGTTTACGTTTTCGGGCAAGTAAGAAATCCCGGATATGTCGAGTATGTACCTCAGAAAAGTGATAAGTATTACATTAACAAAGCCGGCGGATTGGGCGAGCGTGCCGAAAGCGAAGTGAAAATTATTAAAGGCGGGTCATATGCATGGATTACTGCAGACAGTGATTCGAAAATCGATCCGGGAGATTTTATTTACGTGCCGAAGAATGTTCCAAAGCCGTTTGAATATTATATGCGGACTCTTGGATATGTCTCAACAGTAGTAACAGCTGTGGCAACAGTCATCTTAATAGTTGTTCAAGCAAAGAAATAAATTTATTAGAGAGCGAAAAAGACAATGAGCGAGATAACTAAAGGAACCAATTCGGAATCAATAGAAAATAACGGCGAAAAAGTCAGTAATGCTTTTTATGAATTTATGACTATTACAATTCGTCATCGATGGTTTTTGATTTGGTTTGTTTTTGTGATAACCCTAGGGTTTACGATTTACGCTTTATTAGCACCAAAATGGTACAAAGCCACTGCATCCATTCTTCCAGCAGAAAATACCGATCTTCTCTCATCACTGTCCGGTCTTTCAAGTTTGGCAAAAGGATTTTCTGCCAGCAAGGGTCTTGCGGCACTAACAAGCAGAAATTCTGAATCAGACAAGTATCTTGCAATCCTTAAAAGCCAAACTGTCACTGACGACGTGATTAAAAAATTCGACCTGCGTAAGGAGTATGATTATGAAAACGATTATTATGAAAAAGTTGTGAAGGAATGGCAGTCAAATTCAACTCTTGAAATTCAGGATGAGGGCAATTTGACTATTTCTATATATGATAAAAGCCCGCAGAAAGCGGCTGACATAGCAAATTACCTTGTTGATAAATTGAATGAGATCAACACGGCACTGGGTGTAAGAAATGCGAAGGCAAATAGAGATTTCGTTGAAAAAAGATATCTTCAAAGCATAAATGATATTAATAATCTTGAAACTGGAATGAAGAAGTTTCAAGAAAAGTACGGAGTTATAGCAGTTCCGGAACAATTGAAGGCAACCGTTGAATCGATGTCTAAAATTTATGTTGACCTTTATAAAAAGGAGGTTGAGTTCAATGTTTTGAAACAAACCTACGGAAGCGATCATCCGATGACGGCAAACGCAAAAATTGAAATGGATGAACTTCGGAAGAAAATAGATCAGCTCAATGCGGGAACAGACGATTCTCAAAAAGAAGTAAAAATGCTGATACCGTTTAAAGAAGCGCCTGAACTTGGAAACGAATATTTGAAAATTTATCGTAACTTAGAAATCCAGTATAAAATTTTAGAATTCATTCAACCGCTTTACGAGCAAGCCAAGATTGAAGAGGTACGTAATACTCCATCCGTTTTAGTTTTGGACAAAGCTTACCCCCCAGATCGAAAAGCCAAACCCAAGGGATCAATCTATGCGCTTGTTTCTTTCGTTTCATCCTTGCTGGTTGGTTTTTTTCTGATCTTTGTTAACGAATTGTTTAGAAAGATGAAAGCAAATGACCCTGAACGACACAACTACATTTTTTCCCAGTTGAAAGCAGATCTAAGAAAGTTACATCTTATCAAGAAGGCGAAGAATTAATGTCGGAAGCTTTGAGGATTCGAAAGAACTCTCTTTATTCAACACTTTCAATAACGTCTCGTCTCATTGCGAATGTTTTTGTATTCTGGATTATGGCAAGATATTATGGGCCGGAAACGTTTGGACAGTTTACCTCTGCACAAATCTTAGCGGCTAATTTTATTTTGTTTGCAGATTTTGGTTTCGATATTCTTCTTACTACTGAGGTTGCGAAGAACAAAAAAAATGCTCAACGGTTATTCCAACAATTCTTCTCGTTGAAAATTGTCTTCTGTATTATCGCTTTTATTTCAATGTGGGTGCTCGCGCTTTTTGGTAATTTTAGTCAGGAAACAAGAACGCTTATCTTGATATTCAGCTTTTATACGGTTGTTACAACGCTTACAAATTTTCTTTACGGACTGTATAAGGGTTTCGAACAACTTGAGTATGAAACCAAGGTTTCAATGTTTGTTAATGTTGGATTGCTCATCTCTGCCTTCCCGCTGATTATTTTGAAGGTAAATGTTCTTTGGATTGCATCGGCATTTATTGTTACCAGGATTATGGGATTCATTATAGGAATTCGTTATTCGCATAAGCTGATTCCGAAAATTTCTTTTAAACTATTGTTTGATGGGTTTCATGAAATAAAAGATAAAGTTTTTGTGTTCGGATTTTTTTTGTTGTTTAACAATCTTTTTTTTCAGCTCGATACAATTTTACTCTCGCTCTGGAAAGGTGACCGTGAAGTTGGCGTTTACCAAGCCGTATTTAAATTGATAATGCTTCCGTTAGTTGTACCAGATATATTCATTAACACACTTATGCCGGTGTTATCCAGGTTTAACATGGAAAATCAAACCCAGTGGAAGAGGGTGGGATACCTGATGAATAAAATTCTAACTGCAATTGTCATTCCGGTTTCAATAATACTATTTGTGTATTCAGAACAAATCATAAAAATCATTTACGGATTGAACAACTATTCCGATGCGGTTCCCATTCTCAAAATTTTTGCAGTCACTTTGTTTGTAAGATTTTCTCTGGAAGCTTATGCTTTGCTACTTACAACTTCTGATCGACAGGCAGTCCGGCTTTACACAGTAATTGCGGCCACAATCCTAAATGATTTTTATGATTTGT
>JAJYMU010000339.1 GCA_021786655.1 Bacteroidota bacterium | reverse complement strand
AAAAATTAGAAGTTCGGAACTGTTTTGGGTTATCACATTTACGGTTCTAACATTTTTGGCTGCACAGGTAGAGATTCCGACTCAACCTGTTCCATTTACACTTCAAACAATGTTGGTTCTGCTTGCCGGCGCATTTCTTGGTTCACGCAACGGAGCTTATAGTCAAATTGTCTACTTAGCATTGGGCGTAATCGGTATTCCTGTGTACGCCGGTTTTAGTTTCGGATTGGCGAAAATATTTGGTCCAACCGGAGGTTATCTTCTTTCATTTCCGTTCGCCGCATATCTTGTTGGATACATCGTTGAAAAGAAAAGCGGTACGCTTGCATTAATCCTTTCATTTGTCCTTGGTCAATTATTAATACTTTTTGTCGGTGCAGCGTTCCTCGCAGTTTTTATGAACGGAGATTTCAGTAAAGCAATGTTTAGCGGAGTGGTTATTTTCTCGGTTTGGGATATTATTAAAATTAGCGCCGCAGTCAGCATTTATAAAGCGGTTTCGAAAAAGTATCCTAAGCTTCCATAACCCGGTTACCGCTGATGAGACAGATCATTTTTCTGATAATATTTGTTGGGGCAATTGGATTCTTTGTTTACAATCTTAGGAGAATCCTCTCATACATCAAATTGGCTCAGCCTGAGAACCGGTTTGATCATCCTTTGCAAAGAATTAAAAACGTTTTAAAAATTGGTTTGGCTCAATCCAAAATTTTGAGGGAGCCGGTTGCCGGATTGATTCATGTTTTAATCTTCTGGGGATTTTTGTTGTTCCTGCTGGCTGTTCTTGAGGCGATCATACAAGGATTTTACCCGCCGTTCTCATGGCATTTTCTCGGACCGATTTTTTCCCTTTTAACTTTAGTTCAAGATTTCTTTGGTCTATTCGTGATCATTGCGGTTTTATGGGCGCTCTACAGAAGATTTGTTCAAAAAGTTGCACGGCTTCAGCTTGAAGGACACGGCTTGGACGCGGCAGCAATTCTATTGATGATCTTGGGAGTTGTTGTTGCCATGTTCGGGCAGAACATTACACACATTGCAAATGCCAACTTTCAACTTGCTGATTATGAACTGCGTCCGGTTTCGTTTTTCTTCAGCGGATTGTTTTTCAGCGGCGCTACTGAAACTTCGAAAACTTTATATGAATTTTTCTGGTGGATGCACATCATTGTAGTTTTCGCATTCATGAATTTTCTTCCGTACTCAAAACATTTTCACGTAGTTACATCATTACCGAATGTTTATTTCAAAAAAGTTGGACCGCACAAGAACGCACTCAAAAAACTTAATCTTGAAGATGAAAACTTTACGCAATACGGCGCGTCAGATTTCGAACATTTGAATTGGAAACAAGTTTTAGATGGATTTGCGTGTACCGAATGCGGTCGCTGTACTGCTTCATGTCCAGCTGCAAATACGGGTAAGAAATTATCTCCGCGTGAAATTATCGGAAGCATTCGTCGCCGCACCGAAGCCAAAGCACCTTTGCTGTTAGCCGGAGCGGGCGAGGATAACGAGATCATTCAAAAAACTTTGGTACACAATTATATAACCGACGATGAACTATGGGCGTGTACAACATGCATGGCTTGCGTTTACGAATGTCCGGTTACGATTGAGCATGTGGATTCCATCGTTGACATGCGAAGAAATCTTGTGCTAACGGAATCAAACTTCCCGGCGGAATTAAATGTGGTTTTCAAAAACATCGAGACAAATTTTACGCCTTGGGCGTTCAACTCACAGGATAGAGCAAATTGGGCAGAGGGAATGAATATCAAAACAATGGCGGAAGATCCTGGTGGAGAATATTTATTTTGGGTCGGGTGCGCCGGTTCGTTTGATGCACGGTACCAAAAAGTTACAAAAGCGTTTGCGCAGATTATGCAGAAAGCAAATATTGATTTTAGAATTCTCGGCGTTGAAGAAAAATGCAACGGCGATACTGCACGGCGTCTCGGTAACGAATATCTCGCTCAAATGATGATGCAGGAAAATACGGAGACGTTGAATAACTACGGCGTTAAGAAAATTGTTACCGGCTGTCCCCACTGTTATAATTCTTTGAAGCATGAATATCCGCAGTTCGGCGGCAACTTCGAAGTAATCCATCATTCGGAGATGATTCAAAAACTTCTCGGCGAAGGAAAGATCAAACTGAAAGAAGGCAATGCAAATTCGAAAATAACTTATCATGATTCGTGTTATCTTGGAAGATACAATGACATTTATGATTCACCTCGCGACCCTCTGAAAATGATAGACGGAGTTGAACTGGTTGAAATGAAGAGAAGCAGAGATAAAGGTTTCTGCTGCGGTGCAGGCGGCGGCAGAATGTTTCTCGAAGAAAAAGAAGGGACGAGAATTAATATTAATCGAGCGGAAGAAGCTGTAAATACAAGTGCAGACACAATCGCTTCGGCTTGTCCGTTCTGTATGACAATGATGACAGACGGTGTTAAGTCGCTTGATAAAGCTGAAGAAGTTCAAGTAAAAGATATTGCAGAATTAATTCTGGAAAACTCAGTATAATTAATAAACTACTTACACAACCTTAGGAGGAGGATCTATGAACGAAAAATATTTAAAACTCATCGAATACTTGCAGAGCCTTGAACCCGACGTAGCTAAGTTCTACGAAAAAGGCCAATCGGCTGCGGGTACACGTCTGAGAAAAGGCTTGAGCGAACTGAAAAGAATGGTTCAAGAAGTTCGTAACGATGTGCAAGCTGTTAAAGCTGAAAGAAAATCAGCGAAAGGCGGCAGCTAATTTTTTCACTGTTTGATGAGTAGGTCGGATTAGTTTTAATCCGGCCTATTTTTTTATCATGAATAAAATAAAAAAGATATTTATCGTCTTTCCGATAATTGTAACCGCGTTCTTCTTAACTTCGGTTAGGTTTCAGAATAGTAATGATAATCTACCGCAGAGTGATTCAACCACAGTTCGGATATCAATAGTTGGTGATTTAATGTGTCACACTCCCGAAATGGAGTTTGCTAAAGCCGGGCGAGACAGTTTTAATTTCCGACCGATGTTTGATTCGGTGAAGAAATATTTTTCCGCTTCGGATTTAACTTTTGGAAATTTGGAGACAACAATTTCCGGCAAAGAAAAAAAATACAGCGGCTATCCGCTGTTCAACTCACCGGATGCGCTCCTCTCTGCAATTAAAGATGCCGGGTTCAATGTTTTGTTTACGGCTAACAATCATACACTGGATCGCGGCACACAAGGAATATTAAGAACACTGAACAAGATTCACGAGAACGGTATGAGCTCGATGGGGACTTACAAATCCGAACAAGACCGCGATTCAATTAGAATCTTTGATGTGAAGGGGATTAAAATTGCGGTTCTTGCTTACACCTACGGATTGAACGGGAACTATCTTCCGCCGGACAAAAAATTCATGGTAAGCATAATCGATACATCGTTGATCAGGAAGAATATCGAATCGGCGCGTAGGAAAAGCGCAGATATAATAATGGTCTATTTTCATTTCGGCGAAGAGTACCGGCGTAGACCCAACTCGTATCAAAAAGAAATTTCCGCTTATGCAAAAAAGTGCGGGGCGGATATAATTGTCGGAAGTCACCCGCATGTTATTCAGCCAATAGAATTTTTCCCGATCGCCGCAAATAAAAACAGTGAAAGATTGA
>JAJYMU010000020.1 GCA_021786655.1 Bacteroidota bacterium | reverse complement strand
GGAATCGTATTAACAGAATCAACTTTGCTTTTTAAATCCTGCCCATGGCTGATTCCAAACCAAAAAAGAAGTATAGCAATAAAAAAAACCGCTTTTTGTGTTTTCATTTTATTACGCGTGCAAAATTTTAATTATTAGTACTAGTCGGGAATACTGAAGATTTTTATTCGGCTTTATAAAGAACCTTTCCGCCGATAATTGTATTAAGAACCTTTGTGTTTGAAATTTTATCATCCGGACATGTTAACAAATCATTAGACAGCACAACCAAATCTGCCAGTTTGCCGACTTTTATCGAGCCCTTAATGTTCTCTTCGAACGCTGCATACGCGCCGTTAATAGTGTACGATTTAAGCGCTTCCATACGCGACATTTTCTGCTTAGGAAAAAATGTTGAACCGTCTGCGAGCTTTCGTGTGACCGACGCGTAAAAACATTTTATAGGATCGACGTCTTCCACCGGTGCATCTGTGCTGTTACAAACCGTGGCGCCGCTATCAATTAATTTTTTCCAAACGTACGCTCCTTCTTCCGCCCTTTTAATTCCGATCCTTTCCACAACAAAAGTTGCATCCGACGTGCAATGTATTCCCTGCATTGCCGCAATTATTCCAAGTTTCGCAAAGCGCGGGATGTCTTCCGGCGAAAGATGCTGCGCGTGTTCAATCCGCCAGCGTAAATCTTTTCCCGAAGGGATGGATTCCCATTTGTCGGGATGTTTGTTAAAAACGCTTTCATACAGATTTAGAATTTCTCTGTTTCCTCTATCGCCGATAGCATGAATACACATCTGGAATCCGTTTGCAATCGCCATCTCGGAAATTTCTCTCAGCGTGCTTAACGGAGTTACGTTTGAACCGCTGCTCGCAGGCATATCTGCATAAGGCTCAAGCATCCATGCGCCGCGTGAACCGAGCGCTCCATCGATATATTGTTTGATCGACCGGACCGTTAAATGATTATCGCCGTAACCTATCACGTAATAATCTTTCAATTTTTTTTTCATGTTATCCAAAGAATCGCCAATCATAACATAAAGCCGTACGGGAATTTTATTTGAGTCGGCAAGCTGTTTCATTATATCTATAATTTCGAAAGGTTCTCCAGCATCGGTAAACGATGTAACGCCTTTCTTCAAACAATCATTTGCGGCAAGATTCATTTGCCTAACATAGTCGGCGCGTATTTCATCGGGAGTTCTCTTCGCAAGATAATCTTCGTAATATTTTCGAATAAGCTGTTCGGCATTTTCCTCAAAGACACCAATAGGATTTCCGAGAGAGTCGCGAACAATTGTTCCGCCTTCCGGATCGGGAGTAAATCTATTGACGCCTGCAATTTGCATCGCTTTTGCGTTTGCGAAAACCGCATGCCCGCTTGCATGTGTTAGCATCACGGGATTATTCGGTGTTGCTTTACTAAGTTCGTTATGAATTGGATATCCTTCAACATTCGGATTCGGTTTCGGATCAAACTTTTCCTGATGCCATCCCCGGCCGATTATCCAGTCGCCGTAACGGCTGTGATCGGCAGCTCGCGCGACCATTTCAATAACTTCATCCCAATTTTTTGCAGTGTGCAAATCCAACATCTGTTTCGAATTCCCGAGTCCAAGGAAGTGCGCATGGCTTTCTATAAATCCCGGCATAACAAATTTTCCGTTCAAATCGATTACCTGAGTTGAGTCTCCGATGTATTGTTTTATCTCGCCTCTTGAACCGACGGCAATAATTTTTTCGCCAAGAATTGCAACAGCTTCTGCATTGGGATTCGAATCATCTACCGTTGCAATTATGCCGTTTGTTAAAACCAGATCTGCGTGTTTACCCACTTTTTTCTCTCCACAACTTATTAACGCTACAGCAATGAAAATCGATAGAATCACTTTTAAAAATTTATTCATGATCAAATCCCGCAATAACCTTCTTTTGCTTTTCAAAATCTTCCGGACGTGTTTATTTCCGATTTACCAAGACAACGCCGCCGATAATTACAAGTCCGCTCAAAAGTGTTGTCAATGTAATTTTTTCATCCAGCAAAATCCAAGAACCGAAAAAAGTCACGAACGGCTCTATATATAGGAATGCACCGACACGCGATGCCGGCATTTCTGCTAACGATTGCGCCCACAGCGTGTATGCTACGCCGGAACAAAAAACGCCAAGAAACAAAATTGACATCCATCCGCTAAAAGAAAGGTGCTCTAAGGCATTTATGTTGTGCTGATTAATTGTAACCGGCGCAAGTACAATTGCAACCACCGTAAATAAATAAAGCGTTGTCATAAGCGGCGAATAATTAAGCGTGGCACGTTTGCTGACCATAGAATAAACCGCCCACGTAACAGAACTTCCTATAATCAGTAAGTCGCCCTCGTTTTTAATAAAATCCAGAGAAGAAAAATCTCCTTTGCTTACCAGCAGAAGCAGTCCGGCAAAAGAAAGAACAATTCCAAGCGTCTGATGCTTAACAATTTTCTCCTTGAAAAAAATCATCGCAAGAATTGTCATGAAGACAGGTGTTATGCCTATTATCCATCCCGTGTGTGATGCGGTGGTCCACTGAAGCCCGGTAACTTGAATCCATAAATGAAAACATGCTATCAGTCCGAGAAGCAGAACCCATTTATGGTCATGCCAGGTAATTGCAAAACTTTTCTTTTGTTTAACGGCAATGAACATTAAAAATGAAATGCCCAGAAGCTGGCGAACAAAAACAATTACAACCGGAGTTACTTCGTTAAGCGCATTTTTGGTCGCAATAAACGATAGCCCCCAAACGAAAACGGCAAAGAGCGGTTTCCAGTATTTGGTTATTTGTGATTTGTCGTTGGCGATTAGTGTCTTGCTCATCCTCTTAATCTTGCTCTTTCGATTGATCTGATCTTTATTGTGCTTTCAAAATCCTTCTCAATTTTTTCATTGTCGTACAAAACTTTTTCTAAGAATAAACCCGATGGTGGTGCGGTGTATTTTGCCGGAGTGGGTGAATCATGCTCTAGAAAATATTTTAAGTCTTTCTCGGAAAGTTTTCCTCGTCCAATCTCGGCAAGCACGCCAACCATTCTTCGGACCATTTTCCATAAAAAATGCGAGCCGATTATTCGGATCAGAATTAAATCGCCTTCTTCTTTCAACTGAACGTCTTCAATCAAAACCTTTGTTGATTTTTCTTCATCATCCTTATCTGCGAATGATTTGAAATCGTGCATGCCGATAAAAAGTTGTGACGCTCTCTGCATCTTTTCAAAATTCAATTCATCTTTAATCCACCAGACAAATGATTTGCCGAACGCAGTACGCCTTCTGGAAATTTGATAAATGTAGCTTCTGCTTTTGGCGTCGTGCCGAGCATGAAATTCATGCCCGCCTCCTCTAGCAGTCGAAGTAGGCAGGCGGGTTGGATGAGCTTTCTCAACTTCAATTATGTTAATGTCGGAAGGAAGCTCGTCGTTAAATTTCATTCGGATAATTTCCGGCGCAAGCATTGTCTTCACATCTAGATGCGCAACCTGACATAAGGCATGAACACCGGCATCTGTTCTGCCTGAACCGTAAATTTCTACGCGCTCGCCTCTAAAAATTTTTTCAGCGATTTCCAGCAGTTTACCTTGAACGGTTTTACTGTTGCGCTGCATCTGCCAGCCGCTGTAACGCGTTCCTTCGTATTCTATATATAGTTTGAAGCGAGACATT
>JAJYMU010000265.1 GCA_021786655.1 Bacteroidota bacterium | reverse complement strand
CATTGATTGAAGTGTTCTGCCGTGTGTTTTATACGTTGTATAGCGGCTCTGCAGAAAGTATAGAGCCAATTAGAATTGCTGCGGAAGCGACGGGGAACCTTTACTTTGAACAGCAAATTAAAAATGTTGCAATTCCTTTAATGATTAAGAAAGGCGCCGGTATAACAGAAGCGTTTGAAGCAAGCGGTATTTTTACGGAGACTGCAATCTCAAGATTTCATTCCGGCGAAGAGACCGGAACAATTAAAAACACCGCATTGCAGCTGGCAAATTATTACGAAAGTGAAACCGTTTATAGATTAAAAAGCATAATCGAAATGATTCAAGTTGCAATTGCCATGATCATTATGGTTGTAATGATCGCACTAACGCTTATCTCGGCTGAAACGGCAACAATTAGTCCTAAGTCGCCAATGGTTCAGTAGAACGTAGAGGATATTGAAATGATTGATACTCAAATTGAGATGACCGACAAAATCGGGTACCTTCTTCTTAAGAAGGGAATAATTGACCACAAAATTCTTGAGCAAGCTCTTAGGATAAAGGATAGCGATCAGACAAAATTGAAAAGAAATCTTGCTCAAATCTTGGTCGAAGAATTTAGTTTCGATCACGACACGATTTTTCGCGAAGTAGCAATCCTCTATGCCTTCAAAGAATTAATTTTTCATTCCGATGAACTATCTGAAGAGCAGCTTACCGAAATAAAAAATGTTATGAGCCGTCAAGGAGACGATGTAAAAAAGATGCTGCTCGAACATCGTGTAATTCCATTCCGGTTCGATGAAAAAGTGAAAGACAAACTTATCCTTGCCGCTGTTGATCCTACCGACAGAAACCTGGCGAAGATTGCTTATACTCTGAACGCGAAAAAGTACGAAATCAACTACATAAAAAAGAAAGATTACGAAAAGCTGATTTCTCAAATAGTTTCATCTGAGAACGAATATCTTAAGATGATTCAAGAAGCCGGCGAAGAAATTCAAGTTGTTCAGGAAGAAACAATAAGTGAAGACGAACTTGATGCCGAAATTAACAAAAGTGCATTGATCAATTTGGTTGAAGCGTCTCTGGTAGAAGGTGTTCGGAAAGGCGTGAGCGATATTCATCTTATTCCGAAATCGGGAAACAAAACTGAAATTCATTTTCGCCTTGATGGAAAATTGATGCTTTGGCACACTCAGGAAAGTACGTTGCCGGAAGCCGTTATGGCTGTTGTGAAAGACCGTTCGAAAGGACTGGATAGATTTGAAAGAGAGCGTGCGCAGGATGGATTTATACAGCGGGAGATTGACGGCCACATAATCCGTTTCCGTGTTTCTGTTTTACCTACTGTTGGAACGGAATTAAAAAATAAATTCGAAAGCATCGTAATAAGAATTCTCGATGATAGAAAAGTAATTAGAGATTTGGGAAAGCTTGGACTCACCGGCTATGCGAATACTGCTTTCGTTAAAGCTATTAGCCAGCCGCAAGGAATGATTATTCTAACCGGACCGACAGGAAGCGGTAAATCCACAACGCTTATTGCCGCTCTATACCAGGTAATCAATCCAACAAAAAATGTTTTAACTGTTGAAGACCCTGTTGAATACGTAATTGAAGGCGCACGACAGTTGAAGATTGGTCTCAAAATGAATTTTGAACAGGCGATTAGAGCCATCCTTCGTCATGACCCAGATATCGTGCTTGTTGGTGAGATGCGTGATAAAGAAACAGCCGAAACTGCGATCAAACTTGCAAACACCGGACACTTAACATTTTCAACTTTGCACACAAATGATGCGCCGAGCGCTGTAGCGCGTTTGTTCAAAATGGGTGTTGAACCATTCTTGATTGCTTATGCAATCAACATTATTGTTGCTCAACGTCTTATTAGAAAACTTTGTGACAACTGCAAAAAGAAAATAGTTAATCTTGAAGAACATATTCTGCCTTCCGGATTAGACATAAAAGACTGGGCTGGTCATGATATTTATGATGCAGTCGGTTGCGAGAAATGTAATCATACCGGATACAAAGGGCGAATGGCTATTCACGAAGCACTTTACTTCACCAAGGAGATTAGGAGATTAATTGTACGTGCCGGTGAAGAGGTTGACGAAGAATCAATTCGAGAGCAGGCAAGAAAAGACGGAACCCATAGCTTAAGAGATTCCGGATTTGAAAAAGTGAAAATGGGGCTCACTTCAATTCAAGAAGTGATCGGCGCCACAATGGAAGATTAGTTCAATTTCTTTTAGTTATATTACTGTATGAAAGCGGTCTTCTTCGCTCAATTATATATGGAATAATAAATGATTGCCCCTGCAAAACAGATTCTTTCAGCTTTCACCGCAAGCATCCCCACCAGCATTTTTGGTCCCGAAAGGATTAGATATACAATTGAAAACATCAACAAGCTGCAAGTAGAGCACAAACTGATTCTCTTTCAGCTAATGAATCATATTTTGGAATCGATGATTGAGCAGCAAGCTTCGGACGTGGAAATAGGGGGATACGGCACACAGGGACAAGTTTGGTTTAGAGTTTTCGGCAACAAGGAACGTGTTTTGGATTTGCCGCAATTTACGGAAGATGAAGCGACGCTGCTGATCGTTAATCTGCTTAATCCTAATCAATGCGCAATTTTATTAAACGAAAAAAATATTGATTTCAGCTATTCATTTAAATACGAAAAAACTCAAACAGTTTTTAGATTCCGTGCCGACGCGTATTACGACTTGGATTGCTTGACTCTTAACATGCGTTCAATTCAAGCTGCAGTGCGTCCCGTTGAATCTCTTGGTTTCCATCCGCTTGCTGTTAAAACCATGAGCCACAGTTATATAAAATTTGGTTTGTCGTTAGTCACCGGTATTACAGGTTCAGGAAAGTCCACAACTTTGGATGCAATAATTGATTACCACAACGATTTCGATCCGTGCCATATTGTAATAATCGGTTCGCCAATTGAATACGTACATAAATCCCGCAAGTCTATTATAAAACATCGTGAGGTTGGAAGAGATGTTTTATCATTTAAAGACGGGGTTATTCAATCACTCCGACAAGATCCCGACATAATTGTTATCGGTGAAATGAGAGACCCGGCTACAATCATGGCTGCATTAGAAGTAACAGATACCGGGCATAAAGTTTTTTCAACACTTCATACTTCTTCAGCTGTGGAATCGATAGATCGTATTATTGCAGAAGTTGATCCTCATGAACAGGAAAGAGTAAAGAACCGTTTAGCCGATGTATTGATTTCGGTTGTGTCGCAGAAACTTGTTCCCAGTCTGGATGGGAAACGCGCACTGGCTAAAGAGGTGCTTATTGTTACTCCAAGTGTAAGAGCGGCAATAAAGAACAATAATACAAGTGAAATTTACTTGATGATTAATCAGGGCGGTCCCCAGGGCATGGTTACAATGGAACAGGATTTGATGCGTCTTTATACTGAAAAGAAGATTTCAAAAGAGAGTGCGATCGCTTATGCTAATAACAAAACACGAATTCTTCAGTTGATGAAGGCGGTATAATCTTGAAGCCTGTTGTATGTTTATATTATGAGGGTACCGACGCAAAGTTAGCCGTTGTTGCAAGAACAAAGGACGGTATTCAAATCCAGCGTGTGGCTGCGTTTACTGTTTCCAGATCACAAGGCGCTTCTTCAAAACCGGAATTGTACAGCGAGCTAAATGCCGTGGATATCAAAG
>JAJYMU010000246.1 GCA_021786655.1 Bacteroidota bacterium | reverse complement strand
CTATCCTCGAATATCTGCTTAGGAACAAGAACAAAATTGTTTCCAGAACAAAACTAATTGAACATGTTTACGATTTTCATTTCGACAGCGGCACAAACGTTATCGACGTATATATCAATAAACTTAGAGCCAAGATAGACATGAATACTGCCAAACAGCTAATTCAAACTGTTCGGGGAACGGGGTACATAATAAAAGAACAGAACTGACTCTGACATGTTTACAAAACTAAAACCTTTCGTTAGCACCACAAGATTTAAGTTCACAATCTGGTACTCTTCGCTATTTCTTTTGCTGGAAATTCTATTGGGAATTTCAATCTATTTTTATCTCTATAAATCATCACATACAAATCTAGATCTAACATTGAAATCGCAGGCAAGAGCAATTCTGCGGGTTGTTGAGGAGAAGCATGTTGATCTGGATTCTTTTGAACCGGGACCAGTTTACCGAAGCGAAGACGAACTGATTTGGGATATTATTTACGATGCACTCGTATTCAACCGCCGCAATACTTATGTCGAAATTTCCACATCGAAAAAAATAGTTTTTAAGACCGCCAACCTTGGGAACATTAATCTTCCCTTCTATGAGCACAAAGAAAAAGAATCCATATTCGATTTTCGGAATGACGATCTTTCTGAAGATGTTATTCGAGCCTGCCAGCTAGAAGGTAAAAGATACACCGTCATAGTTGCATATCCAAAGGAGTTCATTGAACAAACTTTAAACGGATTAAGAAGCATCTACATTAGAGTTGCCCCAATATTCCTTATAATTTCTTTTCTAGGCGGATGGCTGCTCACATCAAAATCACTTTCTAGAATCGATGCCATCATAAAGAAAACTGAAGAGATAACCGCTCAAAGTTTGGATGAAACTATCCCCGGCGGCGAGTATTACGATGAATACGGGCGACTGGTTAACAAGATGAATGAAATGATCCGGCGCATAAAGAAATCCGTCGATTATATGAATCAATTTTCCGTATCAGCCGCTCATGAACTCAAGACTCCGCTAACAATTCTCCGCGGTGAAATCGAGCTTGCTCTTAAGTCTCCCAAAACTTCCGATCAATACACGGAGGTTCTGAAGAGTAATTACGAAGAAACAATCCGTTTGATAAAGATAGTTGATAATCTTTTCTTTATTTCAAAAAGCGACAATGCTCTAATCAACATTCAAAAGAAGGAAGTGGAATTGAATTCCTTCTTAAATAATATTGTGAACAGCATGAAAATACTTGGGCATGATAAAAATATGGATCTGGTTTTCACAACTAAAGACGAGTTAAAGGTTAATATTGATCCCGCGTTGCTTACTCAAGCGCTTTCAAACGTGCTCGATAACGCTTTCAAGTTTGGGACAGACAGCACGACTGTTACCATTAACACAAGAAGAGTCAACGGCAGTTTTGAAATAAACATTACCAATTACGGGGAAGGAATTCCGGAGGAATCAATTAACAAAATATTCGAGCGGTTTTACCGCGCCGATACGCCTCAAACCAAACATACCGGAGGCGTTGGTCTGGGGCTTTCCGTCGTGAAATCTATAATGAATCTTCATGGCGGCGATGTTGACGTAGAGTCCGCCCTCAACGACAAAACAACTTTCTCATTAACCTTGCCGATAGCCTGACGCTCTTCTGCCATCGGCAAGAATTGTTTGTGATATAGGATAAGCAGATTGGGTGAACAAGTACTTTAAATTGACAATCGAAATTCTAAGTAGTATTTTTTAAACAATATGAAATGGATATCAATCAAATAAGCACAATAATACATATCACAAATCCTCTCACAAAATAAAAAGGAGTTAAAATGAAAACAGCTTCAAGATTAGTCGGTTTTAGAAAGACCGTCCTTGTTGTTTTTCTTTTCTTACTCTCCGCAGTTTTAACTCAAGCACAAACAGCATCAAGTTTTTCATCAATGGCGAGTTCGCCGGTTGCAACATCGGGCACGAATTGGCTTATCGGCGGTAGAATTGGACTTGCTATCGGCAGCGGGTTCGGTGGATCAACAGTGGGTTTAGCCATTGGCCCGATGGCGGAAGTATTGTTCAACAAGAACATGGCTGTTGGAACAGAATTAAATATTAATACTTTCGAGGGAACCCCTATTGAATGGGCAGATTATTTTAAATATTATTTTGACATACCCGGTTCAACTGTTAAACCATATGCAAACGCGGGACTTAGTCTATGGTTTGCAACCGATGGACCATATTTTGCAGTTCGGTTCGGAGGCGGCGCCAATTTCAAAGTTGCAAATAATCTCTATATTCCTGCCGACTTACAAATAGGTCCGATTTTTTACAGTACAAAGACAGCAGGATTCGACCCGAACACGTTTCAAGCCACTTCAACTTCCACAACAAAAACAATATTCTATATTGGTATAACTACCGGCATCAGATACGAATTACCGTAAATGCAAAACTAAACAAGAGGGTTACAATATGAAAAAAATATTTGTACTGATTTTAGCGGCAATGTTGATTGTTGCCTCCAGCAATATCCAGGCTCAAACACAAGTGAGCTTTGGGGCAAGAGCCGGATTAAACATTGCTAACTTTTCTTTTGATCCCGACGTAGCAACCGGAGTAACCAAATCTTCACGAACCGGTTTTAAATTCGGCGGTGCACTTGAAGTTGGGTTTGCACCAATGTTTGCTCTTCAAGTCGAACCAATGTTTTCAACCGGCGGAAGCGAACTTAGCGGCCCGGGCGGAAAGCTCACTTTTAAAACATCTTATATAGAAATTCCAATCTTATTCAAAGTTAAGATCCCTGTAGCTGGTTCAGTTGTACCATATGCATTTGTGGGACCAAATTTGGGTTTAGTTCTCTCGTCAAAATCGCTGCTTGAAGCAGGCGGTCAATCTCAAGAAACCGACTGGAAAGATCAAACATCCTCAATAAATTTTGCTCTGGATTTCGGCGCTGGTGCCGGATTTAAGGTAGCTCCGTTAACTACAATCCTTTTAGATGTTCGTTATTCTCTTGGTTTATCAAATATGCTTAACGACAAAGGAAAGCAAGCGTATGGCGGTGACCAGTCTATAAAGACTACAGGATTTCAGATCATTGCTGGTGTGATGTTCGGTTTGAATTAGAAGAATTAATAGATGTAAAAACAAAAAAGCCCCGAGTTAGTCGGGGCTTTTTTATTAGTTCAATGTGCTTATCGGACTTGTATCTTTGAGCGCAACTTCTTTGACTGTTACTTTTATTACACCCCGGCTTATCATGCCTAAAGCCTGGGCTGTACCTTTGGATAGATCCAGATCGCGACCATCAATGTATGGTCCCCGGTCGTTAATTCTAACAATAACAGATTTTCCATTACGAATGTTTGTTACTTTCAATACAGTTCCAAAAGGTAAGGACTTGTGCGCCGCTGTAAGAGCCATCTGATTGTAAATCTCTCCGTTGGCAGTAAGCTTTCCGTGAAAGCGCGGTCCGTACCAAGATGCCGTCATAATACCAATATCATTATATTCAACAGAAGTAAGATTCGGTTTTGCATCTTTGCTTATTGTTATTTTAGTAAAGCCACTATTCTCGCCCGCAGCTGTATCGCTCAAATCTACAAACGCAAGACAGGCGGTTATAAGTATAATGGAAACTATTTTTAACGTACGCAAATTTAACCTCTTAATTAGTTAGACATACCTTTAAGTTTGAGAAAAAGAAAACCCCTAG
>JAJYMU010000104.1 GCA_021786655.1 Bacteroidota bacterium | reverse complement strand
ATGAACTCTGTTTCGTTCGCCGCCGGAAAGCACTCCAACTTTTTTCTGTTGATCGGCACCGTTGAAGTTGAATTGACCAACGTACGCGCGGGAATTAACCTGGCGTTTTCCGAGGTCGATTACTTCGCTGCCGCTGGAGATCATTTGCCAAACTGTTTTGTCGGGATCGAGTATGTCGCGGCTTTGATCGACGTACGTAAGCTTAACGGTGTCGCCAATTTTGAATGAACCGGAATTCGGCTTTTCCTGTCCGACAATCATTTTGAATAATGTAGTTTTGCCCGCGCCGTTCGGACCGATAACGCCGACAATCCCGCCGGGCGGCAATTTGAAACTCAAATTTTCAAAAAGAAGTTTGTCGCCGTAACTTTTTGAAACGTTTTCCGCTTCGATCACTACGTTACCGAGACGGGGACCGGCTGGAATATAAATTTCCAAATCCTTCTGCCGCTTCTCGTTTTCATCGCTAAGCATTTCTTCGTAAGAACTGATCCTTGCTTTCGATTTTGCATGTCTGCCGCGCGGAGACATTTTGATCCATTCCAATTCGCGCTGTAAAGTTTTCTGGCGCTCGGTTTCTTTTTTCTCTTCTTGCAGCAACCGGTTTTGTTTCTGATCCAGCCACGAAGAATAATTTCCTTTCCAAGGAATTCCTTCGCCGCGGTCTAGCTCCAAAATCCATCCGGCAACGTTATCAAGAAAATATCTGTCGTGAGTAACCGCAATAACGGTTCCTGCGTAACGGTTTAGTTCGGCTTCAAGCCATGCGACTGTTTCTGCGTCAAGATGGTTTGTAGGTTCGTCAAGAAGAAGAATATCCGGCTTGCGCAATAATAAACGGCACATTGCGACACGCCTTCTTTCTCCGCCGGATAAAATTTTTACCGGTGTATCGGGCGGGGGACAGCCGAGCACATCCAGAGCCATTTCTAATTTTGAATCCAAATCCCATGCGTCGATCGCATCAAGCTCCTCTTGCACTTTGGCTTGTTTTTCTATCAGTGCGTTCATTTCATCGTCGGTCATTTCTTCACCGAACTTCGCGTTGATTTCATCGTACTGATGAAGAAGGTCCACAACTTCCTGAACGCCTTCTTCAACAATTTGTTTTACGGTTTTATCGTTATCGAGTTTCGGTTCCTGCTCGAGAAGTCCGATTGTGAATCCGGGTGATACCGCGGTTTCGCCGTTGAAATCTTTATCAACACCGGCAAGAATTTTTAGAAGCGAACTTTTGCCGGAACCGTTTAATCCCAGCACGCCGATCTTTGCGCTGTAGAAATAAGAAAGATAAATATCTTTTAGAATTACTTTTTTATCGTAATACTTGCTAACGCCTATCATCGAATAGATGATTTTATTTGGTTCGATTGCCATAATCCGTCGGAAATTTTGTTAATCATAAATCAAATATATAAATAAAAACTTTTATAGGATTGATCTTATGCTTGGGATTTAGGGTATTATAAATTTTTTTGGTAGCTGAACTTAATTTTTCTTCGTCTGTCATTTAACTTTCTAAAAACAAATTTGATGAACCTTCTTTTTAACCACCATTGGTTGATCGGGAAATTTTAATAACGATAATGTTGCTATCATCAACAAAAAAATTACTTCCCTCGTAAAATTATATTGCTTAGATTATAATTTAGATGGATAGACTTTCAAATTCCTCAACCCAAACTAAACAAGAGGTAGGTATGAAAATTCTTCACCGTTTACTTGTAGTAACACTTATTACAGTTTTAAGTTTTATAATTCCTGCTTGTGAGCAAACCCCAACTGGACCCATATCCAATACCCAAGAATTATCTTCTCCGCAACATTCATCATTGAAAAAAGTAACAGTGATGGAAAATTTTGAAGCGGGAACCAAAACATCATACACCGTTGGCGATGTCGTGTTTTCTTCGGGTACATGGACATTGAACGATGCTTTAGTTGGAACCTCAACAAGTGATCCTAAAAATGGAACTAAAAGTGTCCGTACACGCAACAGCGGTAAAATTACCATGAAATTTGATCGCACTGACGGTGCAAGTACTGTAACTGTTAAGCACGCAAAATATGGAACAGATGCAAACAGTACATGGGGTTTGTGGTATTCAACAAATAGCGGCAGTACTTGGACTCAGGTTGGTTCGTCGGTTACAACTTCATCAACATCATTGCAAACAGCTTCTTTTACTGTAAACATAACCGGTACAATTCGATTTGAGATTCGTAAAACCGACGGCACAACCAACCGCGTTAACTTCGACGACTTTACAATTAATGATTATGTTCCTGTAACATATAACTTTGTAGAAAATTATGAAGCTGGAACAAAAACCAGCTATGCCGTTGCTGACGTGACTTTTAGTACAGGCGTTTGGCAATTAAATGATGCTTTGGTAGGAACATCCACAAGCGATCGAAAAGCTGGAACAAAAAGTATTCGCGTGCGCAACAGCGGCAACGTAACAATGAAATTTGATAAGACTAACGGAGCTGCTAATGTTTCAGTAAAACACGCGAAGTATGGAACAGATGCTAATAGTACATGGGGATTGTGGTATTCAACAAATAGTGGAAGTACTTGGTCTCAGGCTGGTGCATCGGTTACAACGTCTTCCACGACTTTACAAACTGCAACTTTTGCTGTAAATGTATCCGGTACAATTCGTTTTGAGATTCGTAAAACCGACGGCACAACCAGCCGTGTAAACTTTGACGATTTCTCTGTAGAGGATTATGCCGGAGCGGGCGGCAGTGTAACCGAAATAGAACCAAACAATACAATAGCAACGGCTAATTCAATCCCAACGGTGCCGGCTACAAATACAGGTTATATAAGCGCAACATCCGATGTTGACTACTTCTCGATTTCTGCAACTTCGGGTCAAATAATTTCGTCTGGATTAACAGTGCCATCAGGCGTTGATTACAATTTGTATCTGCAAAATTCTTCCGGAACAACATTAGCAAGCTCTACAAACACCGGCAGTTCAACTGAAAGTATTACATATAACACAACTGCTGCTGGCTCTTACTACATATTGGTCTCATCAATATCTGGCAGCAGCACAACTTTAAACTATACATTAACCGCAAATGTTGTTAATGGAGTTGTAGATACAACTACTTCCACGAGCGTTCATCTTACAATGGGAAATCCCAGCGTGGCAGTTCATGATACAACATTTCCGACAAATTATTTGATGGAAAAGCCGCAATATGTTCTCTCATACAATCGTACTAACGGAACACCGAATTGGACCGCTTGGCATCTAAACAGTTCTTGGCTGGGTTCCACACCTAGGCAAAATGATTTCCGAAATGATACCACACTGCCGGCAGGCTGGTATCAAGTTCTTGCAACCAGTTACAGCGGCAGCGGATATGACCGCGGACATATGTGTCCTTCTGCAGACCGTACACTTACCGTTGCAGATAACTCCGCAACATTTCTAATGACAAATATGATACCGCAGGCACCGAACAACAATCAAGGTCCTTGGGCAAATTTGGAGAATTACCTTCGCTCACTTGTTACCGCAGGGAAAGAGTTATATATCTATTCGGGCGGTTATGGTTCGCAAGGAACAATCGATGCCGGTCATGTGAATGTTCCATCCCATACATGGAAAATAATAGTTGTACTTGATGATGGAACCAACGACTTGAGTCGTGTAACAACAACTACACGTGTAATTGCCGTTAATATGCCC
>JAJYMU010000363.1 GCA_021786655.1 Bacteroidota bacterium | reverse complement strand
AAATACTGATATATGAAGCCGCCTAAATAACCAACAACGATATCAGTGAATTGATCTTTAAAAGTTTCTGGCTTGAATAGATGCAGCGCGAGAAAGACTAATACGATTTCTACTATCTCGTATGAAACAAGGATTAGAGATAATAACAACCAGCGGCGTTTTATCCCCCCAAATGTGAAAAGAATAAATAACCCAATGCCGCTGTAGATGTGAACTAATGACCAATAATCAAGAAAGAAGAGTGAACTCTGATAGATTCTAGTATAAAGCCAAGCTGTATTCTCACGAATCCCATTTACAATTAATTCCATAGCTGGAAAATTATTCTTCTTTAGTCAAAGGATAATTTCTTTCTGAAGTCGTTCTCGTGTGAATGTTGTACTTGAAAATTATCAGGTAAAACAAAAACGGGGTAAACAAGTTTACTATCATCACTTCAACAAACCCGATTCCAAAAACAAAGAAAATAGAAATGATCAGGAAAATAGTGTTAACGTAGAATGCAGTTATGAGCGAGCGTAATCGCAGATTGGATACGTCTTGATTTTCTTCTTCCTCTTTTGAAAATGTGATAAACAATAATCCGACTAAAGTGAGCAACGCCGCCGTTTCTTCCGTCAAATTATTTCTGATGACGACAAACGTTTTTGTCTCAAAGAAAGATGAATAGATTGCGAAAGTTTTGAGATCAAGAATTTGCAGTTTGATACCGTAATAAAATCGTATGATGGACAACATTGCGCCGCCAGTCACCAAAGTCCATCCTGCAAATCTATAATTGCGGTGTAGCAGTAGAAATTGCTCGCCGAGAGAATCTACCTTGTTAATCAATATTTTGACGGATATAAATATGTTCCGGCGGTTGAACCGTCTTCGAGCTGTGCTTCAACATAAACCAATCCAAATTTATGATTGGTTCTATAAACAAATTTTCTTACGCCGGGAATCCTTGAATCTTGTTCAGTCGCTATAGTCTTTATGTACATTCCGGAGTACGCAAAATCATCTGTTGTAGAAACAGCGGTAACTTTCCTGGTAATTGTTTTACCGTCAGACTTCGACATTTGATAAATATCTCCAACTTGACAGTCGTACTTTGCAATTGTATGCGCTTTTCCATCTTTATTAAAATAATCTTGTATCCCTTCCGAAGTAATCTTGTAGTTTATTTGTGCATTTATTTTTCCAGAAGCATCTTTAAATGATGACGGAATATAATTGTTAATTTTTTGCAGATCGGCAGATTTGGTTAAATCGGCAGTCACTTTGTAAGTAGCAACGCCATTTTCATTTTTGACGATGCTTATTGATGAGCTGATATTATATGACTTGCCGCCCACGACTACAGATGTGCCAACAGTATTACCAACCTGATTTAAAGGAAGATTTGTATCGCCAGCAATTGTGTTGGGATCTTTGTTTTGATTATCGTTAAGGATAGAATTTATTTTGTCGCATGAGAGTAAAAACGCTACTAACAAAACTATCGGTAAAAACCAGAATAATTTTTTCATAGATCCTCCATTGATTAGATTCATTTTGTGAATAACTTAAAATTTTGTTTATGTATACGCAATAAAAATCACACAGCAGAAGAAAAAAAAGAAAACACACCAACTGTCCGACTATAGAGAAACTTATCGAATTCTCATGAAAAAGTTGCAGGAAAAATAGGGGATGATAATCAATTAGATAGGAAGAATATTTTGAAAGTCGGGTTACAATGGTTTGTCGCGAAACGCTTCAGTGTGATTGATTTGGATTCTAGTCGCTCTCGTTCCAAATCATGCACTGAAGAGACCCAAACAGATCATTAGTTAGATAATATTGAATGACAACTTGCACCCCTGACAGGAATCGAACCTGTACCTCGAGCTCCGGAGGCTCGCGTTCTATCCTTTGAACTACAGGGGCAGTTTAATCAATTAAAGATATAAAGTTTGCAAATAATCTTCAGTTAATTTTTTAAGGAACTTTTAGATTCTGAAATAAATAGAAAGAGGAGAAATTTCTTCGTGTTGACTTTTATTTTTATTTGCTAATTTTTCAGTGAGAATATTTTCAGAGGATGAAAACGTGTCTAATCAGATGAACAAAATTACAAATGACGTTATTGCGGCTCTTAAAAAGTTTCCGGCTCCCGGAAAGAAATCCGGCTCGTTCTGGGATTTCATGAAGAGTCAGCTTGCCGACGACAGCACATGGGATCAGAGTCACCTTAAAGTTATTGAAAAAGAAATTGATACCCATCTCAGTAAGCTTGATAAAAAATCAATTACCGAATTATGGAAGAATACCGACGTTGGCGGGGGTAAATATGAATCGGAAAAGAAAGTTGAAACGAAAGAGATGAAAACCGATTTAACCGACGAGCTTATGGGAATGGTGATGGATAGAATGGATGACAATTATTCGTCGCGCGACAGCTATCATGCCGAAACAAGTTATTTTGAACCGGCAGCTAAAAGTGAAAATGGCGAAGAAGACTTTGATGAAGACAAGGAACCCGAAGTGGTAGATGAAGATCTTAATCTTGACGACGATGAATTGTTTGATGATGAAGATCTTGACGATGATGAAGATTCACGTTTATAAATTTTCTTTTATTCTGCTAATTCTTTTTTGCACAGTCATTCAAGCGCAAGAGAAAACCAGCAGGCAAAACGCCGATACAACCGGCGCCATTCTGAATCCCGGTTCGGTTACTGAACCCAACAATAAATTAGATTCCTTTTCTTCTTACGAGAAAAAATTTTTTATTCCACCATCCCCGGCTTTTTCGTTCGATAAGTCTTCCATCATGCTTCGAACCCGACTGCAACTGGGTGAAATGATAATTGAAGACCCCATCAAGACAAATTTCAGATTGAGTATTCTTAATCCGCTTCATCAAAAGTATGTTGAATCACAAAGCATGAAAGAATTAAAATATATTCTCGGAGCGGTTCAAGCCGGGGCAGTGGGTTACATGGCATATCAGCACTTGAAGAAGTACGGATTTCTGAAAAGGAAATAATTTCTCTAAAATAAAAAACCCGGGACACAATTTGCGTTCCGGGTTTCAAATGTAGTCTCACTGCAAGATTACGATCTTGTATAATCAATCTGCATGGTTTTAACTTCTTTATCGCCGTCAACATAAAACAAGAACGAAAAATTTAATGCTGCTAAAAATCCACCGACAACCGGACCGATGCTCATACCAAGATTGATGGCAAGACGGTTAAGTGCAAATGAGGTTTTCCGCTGTTCCGGTAAAACTTCTTTCGAAATGAACGATAGATTTGCCGGTCTGAACGATTCATTGATGACTGACCAGACAAGCGTGATAAAAAGAATCAGATAATAATTTGTAACGAACGAGAACATGAACAGCATTATTCCCGTTGCTATGAGGGAAAATTTCATGATGCGCATTGCACCGATTCGGTCGCTCAATTTTCCTACAAACGGCGCCGTTATCAATCCGCCGGCGCCATAAAATGCCAAGACTAATCCGGCTTCGGCCGGGCTTACTCTAATTTTCTCGGTCATGTAGAGCACAAGATACGGCAGCACCATCGTTCCGCTTCGGTTAATCAGAGTAGTAAAAGCTAAAAGCCAGATGTTGCGCGGAATATTTTTAAGCCCCCGCCAGGGATTCATGTAAACTCATTATTAAATTTATTCAGGTCAGAAATTCACCGCTTGAAGAATAGAAAAAAAATTTTAACTTAGCCCATCC
>JAJYMU010000019.1 GCA_021786655.1 Bacteroidota bacterium | reverse complement strand
TTTTATTCGGATTAATCATTAACCTAGCAACAATCACACCACGGCAAAATATAGATTTCATTTTCCTATTCAACTTTTTTAATTATAAAACTTGCTGTTAAGGTAAAATTTACATTACAACATGAAATTTTTTCATCATCTTCATTTATTGAATTTCAAAAAGAAATTAGTAAACATTTTCTAATAAACCATTAGTAGAACTACTAAACTTTTTCAATGGCACCTTAAAGATTAGCACAAAAACAAAAGGAGAATATTTTTTACACTTACCGTCATTAGAAACGCTGTGGATTACTTCATCGTTACAACTCGCAAATATTTTCCGGTTTATCTTTATCTAATTCCCATCTCAAAGGATTCTGCTTTATGTACCTTCTAATATTGTACAATTCTTTTTCGTTACGAATAATGCGGTCGTAAAACCGCAGCTGCCAAGCGAAATGTTTTAGCCCGCTCTCGTGAGCTGCTTTCGCAACCGCAGATTTGAATGAACGTATTATAACAGCCAACGATCCTTTCTTTGGTGAAATATTTTGCATCGGTGATATGTTGTTTTGTATTGTAGAGACGTTGCATGCAACGTCTCTACGCGTACAATTAATAATTATTATCCCATGCAAATGATTCGGCATGATTATAAAATAATCCAGCTCAACATTCTGGAAGTGATTCGGTATTTCTTTCCAAAAACCCTCCGCTGTTTTTCCAATCTCATTTAAAATCATCTTCTCTTTCATAATTTTTCCAAACCATTCACGGTGATCTTTTGTATTAATTGTAATGTAATACCACCACGGCGACGAGTAATCCCACTCTTTCAGTCGTGCCGATTCAATTCGGTATGTGTTTTTATATAATGACATTTTTGTAGACGCATCGTGATGCGTCTCCAATATTCTGAGACGTTCCATGGAACGTCTCTACGTTTATTTTGTTGGTTCCGGTGCCGGCGGTGTTTCCGTTGTTTTTCTTCCGGCGCCTAAATCTTTTATCACCCTTGCAGAAAAATATTGATTGTAAAACCGGGGATTCTCTTGCGTGACTAAATCTGTTGATGCTTAAGAAAAAAATCTATATCGCTTATTTGTTTATCAAAACTGGAAATAGATAAACGGCTGTATATCTGCCGACTTGAATTGAACGGCTATCCAAATTGCCAACGCCAGCAGAACAGCTTTTCCTACAAGCGGCATATCAGAAAGTATTTTCTGCACACGCTGTTCTATCTTTACCGGCAAAAAGTGGAAAATGTATCCCAGCACGATCAAAACAAAAATTATAGGCAGACGTTCAACAAATTGTATGAAGACTTCTTTGTGGAAGAAACCAAATATTTGCGAAAAGATTTCCGACACCGTCTGAAGATTTGGCGCCCTGAAAACCAGAAATGAAACTGCAACCAGATGAAACGTTATAATTACCTGAAAGAATTTTAAAAACTTTGTGTTGCTGATTCCGAGCATGTTGTAAAGTTTTGTTTTCGGTTTTGCGATCAGCAGCGCAAATCCCATCATGAATCCGTGGATCGCGCCCCACAGGATAAAATTCCATCCGGCGCCGTGCCATAGACCGCAAATAAAAAATGTTACCACTACGGCAATTATATTGGCAAACATTCTCAAGTTTCTCAACGAAAGCTGGATCGGTTTGAATAAATAATCTCTCAGCCATGTCGAAAGTGAAATGTGCCAACGCCGCCAGAAATCCGCAATGCTTGTAGCTTTAAACGGCGAATTAAAATTATCCATCAACCGGAAACCGAGCAGCAGCGCAATACCAATTGCCATATCCGAGTAACCGGAGAAATCGCAATAGATTTGCAAAGCGTAGCCGTATATTGCCAGAAGATTTTCTATGCCGGTATAACGTAACGGGTAATCGAAAATACGATCTACAAAGTTTATGCTGATGTAACGATCTATCACAACTTTTTTCAGCAGTCCGGCAATGATGAGGAATAATGCTTTTCCCAAATCTTCTTTTGAAAGAAACGGCTCCCGATCTATCTGCGGAAGAAATTCCGAAGCGCGGTCTATCGGTCCGGCTAATATGTTGGGAAAGAAAAAGACGAACAAACAAAAATCCCTCAAGCTGCGGGTCGGCTTCAGCGTATCGAAATAAACATCGAAAACATAATTGAGCGACTTAAAAGTGTAAAACGAAATTCCGATAGGTAGAAATATTGTCAACGGGTCAAGCTGTGCGGTACCGATTCCGTTAATGATTTGAATAATAAAATTAGTGTACTTGAAATATCCGAGTAGTCCAAGATTTACGATTAGCGCAAGTATGAGCACAAGACGCTTCTTCGTAAAATTTTCCGTAATGGCAATCCATTTGCCGAAAAGAAAATTTGCGATAGCCGAAACGACAAGTATCATAAAATAAAATCCGGCGGCTTTGTAATAAAAATAAAGCGAGAATAAAATGAGAAGAAAAATTTTCGCCGATTTGTTTTTCCCCATCAGATTATAAACGAGAAGGAAAAGAGTAAAAAGAATTAGGAAAAGACTTGTGCTGAAAATTAGCGGATCGCTTGGATTGTACTTTAATATCGAAAGCACGTTATCGATGCTGATGTTGAAAGGCATAGGCAATCGTCCGGTTAATGGTTAAAAGAAATAGCACACAGATCAAACGCCCGCCCCGCTTCATATAGCCCAGCGGGACGAAGCGGGGATCGGTTAAAATCTAGTTCCTCCGTGTGCCATTATGTTACTTGCCGAGTTTTGAATCAACCAGCTTCTGAAGATCGCCTACGTTTTTCAAGCGCAGCACTTCATAGCTTTTGAATTTTACCTTAAAGTGATGTTCAACAGCAAGTATGATGTTAACATGATTCAAAGAATCCCACCCCGGCACTTGCGGCGCTATCGTTTCGTCGGTCATGTCGAAATCGTCGAGGTCCAATTCTTTTAAAATTACTTGTTTTAATTCAGATGAGATCATTATCTGCTCCAAACTTGTGGATCGGTTCCCTCGGTTAATCTTTCTTTGTTTGCTTTTCTGCTCGGTTTGCCGGATGAACTTTTTATCAGCCATCGCGGCGGCACAAGATACACTTTATGAATATTCATGTCTATACTCATCCCGGCTTTTAATATGTCGAGCCGGATTCTTTTTTTGTCTTCTCCGGTAGTAAGTTTTGTTTCGGCAACAACGCTAATCTGTTCTGTTCCCATGTTCGGATCTTCTTCGCCGAATGCAATGACCCTTCCCGCATCAACATCTTTCACCTGGTTAACAACGTCTTCAATGTCTTCGGGATAAATATTTTTTCCGGCAACAATTATAATATCTTTTTTTCTGCCGATGATATAGTATTCATCTTTCCATTTGAAACCGTAATCGCCGGAATAGTACCAGCCGTTCTCAACAACCTCGGCAGTTTTTTCGGGATAGTTTCTGTAGCCGTCGAACATTGAAACGGATTTAACGGCAACTTCTCCAACAAGTCCATCGGGAACATCTTTTCTGTGTTCATCAACTATACGAGCTTCGCAGCCGCCAATAGGTTTTCCTGAAGAAACGCAGACGCGTACAATAGAATTCTTATCGGCAGGTTTCATTACTCCGTGCGAAAGTTCATTCCGATCAACTTGCAATTCCGAAATCGGTTTGCCAGGTTCCGTAAGTGTTAAACCGAGAGTTACTTCTGCCATTCCGTACATTCCGCTTAGAGCCAAAGGATTCAAACTGTACTTCTTAAATCGCTCGGCAAATTTTTCGTGGCTGTCATGACG
>JAJYMU010000262.1 GCA_021786655.1 Bacteroidota bacterium | reverse complement strand
CTAATACGATACGATTATTAAAACTTCCGCAAAAGATTCAGCAAAGTTTAGTAAAGGATGAGATTACTTCTGGTCACGCGCGGGCACTGATTAATTTGCCGAATGAGCTGGTTCAATTGGAATTGCTGGATAAAATTCTGAAGCAGAGTCTTTCCGTGCGCAAAGTAGAAGATATTGTAAGAAAGCTCACCAATCCCAAAATCCACAAAGGACCAAAATTAATTCCAGCGACTAGAGATCTTGCAAGTTTATCACAGAAAGACTTAGAAGAGAAAATGCAGAGCATCCTTGGTACAAAGGTAATTTGTAAGCAGAAAAAAAACGGTGCCGGAGAAATTATTATAGAATTTTATTCGCTTGCGGAACTTGAACGATTATTTGAAATGCTGGAAACCATTGGCAAAAATTATAACTAAAATATTCTTTTCGCTGTTAGTTTTGCTGGTCTTCACGATGAGTGCACCGGCTCAAGTAAAAGTCAACTCAGCTTCTTCACAAACAGATACTTCAAAATTTGTAATGAAAAAATCTCCTTGGGGAGCGGTATTAAGAAGCGCCGTGGTTCCCGGTTTCGGCCAATTCTACAATGAATCGTATTGGAAGATACCAGTTGTTTGGGGCTTCATGGGGTATTTTATTTACACGTGGAATATCACTAATAATTCTTACGTTCAGTATAGGGACTTGTTCAGTCAGAGTATCACGAAGGATAATCCTAATGGAAATTCTTCATACTTAAGGGCGAGAGAATTTTATAAAGATCAGCGTGATCTATTTGCCGTGTACTTGGGACTGACATATTTTCTAAATCTTGTTGATGCCTATGTCGATGCGCAGTTGTTTGATTTCAATGTAAATGAAAATCAGTTTGGACAAACAGTTCAGCTTTCCATGAAAATAAAATTCTAGTTGTTGCCTATGAAAAATGTTTTGGTGTGTAAAAACTGTGGTACGGAGAATCCTTTCTACTCAATGAATTGCACAAAATGCGACTCGTATTTACGTATACGTGTTTCAAACATCGATTTGTGGCAGACCACATGGCAAGAATTTGAATCTCCGATTATAGCCGGCGAAAAGATTATCCATTCCGATCATAAAAATTTTGTTATATGGCTGCTTATTCTAATCGGAATAAAATACGCAACACTTTCAGCGATGATTCATAATTCGGTTTACGGCAGCACCGAATCGATGAATGCTTTTCCCCAAGCATTCATTGCCGGAGGCGTGCCGGTTATTCTGTTTTTATTGTTCGCCTCTGTCATCATTAAATTACTGAACAACTATTTCGGCATAAAGAATAGGGTAGCGGATAATGTTGCACTTTATACCTATTGTTTCATACCTCAGCTGTTAGGATTTTTAATTTTAACCCCAATCCAGTTTGCGTTGTTTGGCGAGTATTTTTTTACATTTAATCCAAGTCCATTCTTGATCAAACCAATGGCAGCTTATGTTCTGTTGGTAATTGATGTGTTGCTATTCCTTTGGAGTCTGGTTAATGCGGGATCGTTTACTTTTGCGCAGACTAAAAACAAAGCATATTCGGTTGTAGTTGCTATTTGCTTGTCCGTTGCGATTCTAACTATAATTTATTTTCTGCCTGGTGAATTGCTAATACTTCTTAAGTAGTCATATACTACGCCATACCTTAGTCCTTTTGAACTCACTGTAATTTGATTCAAACGCATTGCATTCATAATTCTTTCCAGTATTAATGTTCCGGCAAGCAGAACATCTTCACGACCAGAGACAACATCGCCGTACTTTTCTTTTACTTGCTCGTGAGTCATCGTCATTAATTTAACGCGCATCGATTTTACCTCACTATCAGTCAGTACTTCATTATCCACTTGAGAGTCATCATAAATTCGAATGTTATTCTTGATGCACGCTAAGGTTGTTGGCGTCCCGGCAACTGCGATGACATCATTCGGATTGGGTAAATCTAAGATCGGTTTAATTGTAATATCAATCTCAGCAATTGCCTTGTCAATTTCATCGATGAGTGGGGGATTATGTTTGAAGAATTTTTCTGTTAATGAAACGACACCCAATGCAAAACTGTTTTTGTATTCGATAGAGTCTTTATTACCGTAAACAATTTCCGTACTTCCGCCGCCTATATCAATTACAGCTTTCTTCGAGTTATCATGAAATGGTGAAGCGGCGCCCAGAAAGGTTAGTTGTGCTTCTCTGTCGCCGGAAATTATTTTTACATCCCAGTCAAAATTTGTTTTAATTTTATTGATAATCTGTTCGGCATTCTTGGCAATTCTAAAGGCGTTAGTTGCAACCGGTAGAACAACTTTGCAGCTATTCTCTTCAATTACGCTTTGAAACTCCTTGAGAGTTGCGAACAAGAGTGCCTCACGAGCACCATTTATTGCAAGATTCTCTCTAACACCCTCCGATACGCGCGAGACCCTGTATGTAGTAGTTGAATGAAGAATTTCAAATGTTTCAGTAGATACTTCTGCTATTAGAAGTAAAACAGTATTTGAGCCGATATCAATAGAAGCAACAGTCATAATTTTTCACTATTTTCGTTCAAAAAAAATCTCCATGAAGCAAAATACTCTCTCTAAAATAATTTTGTCGCTTGCAATAACTTCTTTCACGGTTTGGCTGGGAAGTTATGTTGCCAGGCAACTCATTGTATATCAACTTTTCGAGCCCATCAACTTAGACCTAAAAAATTTGTATAATGCCCAGAACCTAACCGGTGTTCTAGAAACGATTTTTCCAATTCTTATGCTGAATTTAATTAGTTACCCAACATTTTTGATCTTGTACTTTGTCTTTATTATTAGTTCAAAAATAAAAATAAAAAATGAAGGTTGGCTATTTATAATTTTGATGTTGGTAATAATCACTGCTCCTTTTGAACTTTATCTTTCCTTTTTTGATTTTAAAGTAGTAAAGCTGCTTTACGAAAGTACGTTTGATTCAAATGCAGTGGTTGATCTGCTTAGAAAGAGAATAACAGCTCTAAGCAGTTTTCCTATGATTGAAGTCTTTAGTTATGTCGCTGCCATATTTATCGCCATTTTCAAACCGTTAAGAAAAAATGAAAATTAAAGAAAGAGAATTTGAGAAATTGCTTCAAGACCTAAGACAAATCGCCCAAGAGATGGGAGCTAAAGTTAGATTTGAAAGGGGTGATTTTAAAGGCGGTTATTGCATTCTTAAAGACGATCGAACAATCGTCATCAATAAATTATCCACGCTTCAGCGTAAAGTAATAATCTTAACAAATGCTCTAAAGGAATTAGGTGTGGATGATAAATACCTTACACCGAAAATCCGAGAAGTAATTGAGGAAATCTCTGAGGTTCAATGAAGATTCTAGTAATCAATGGTCCAAACTTAAACAGGCTAGGTGAAAGAGATCCGCTGATATATGGTGGAAAAGGGTGGACTGATATTGAAAAAAAAATCAAAGCTGAGTATCCTACTATTGATTTTGATTTCTTTCAATCGGATTCTGAGGAGCAAGTTATTGAAAAATTATCATCAGCTAACGAGAATTATCGCGGCATTGTTTTTAATCCGGGGGCTTATTCTCATTATTCAGTTGCAATAAGAGATGCGGTAGAATTGTTGCAGATTCCGATTATTGAAGTTCATCTATCAAATATTTCTAATAGAGATAGTTTTAGAAAAAATTTAATAACAGCTTCCAAAGCCAGTGGTTACATAGCCGGTTTTAAGGAGAATAGCTACTTAGCAGCTGTTTATGTT
>JAJYMU010000250.1 GCA_021786655.1 Bacteroidota bacterium | reverse complement strand
TGAAATCAGCGACAACTTTTACATTATTCTCTGCGCCGGCATGTATGAACGCTTCGGAAATACTTTTGTATGCGTCCTTATTCTCTATATATTTTCCCGTAACCGCAATCTTCACTGTACCGGTAGGATTTTTTATCGTGTTAACAAAATTTTCCCACTCTTCAAGTTTAAGATTGAGCTCAGGTAGTTTGAGTCTGTCAAGAATGATTTGATCCAAATCTTGTTCATACAAAACTATTGGAACTTCGTAAATTGTTGAGCAATCATACGCCGAAATAACCGCTTCTGTTTTCACATTTGTGAAAAGAGCAATTTTTTCGCGAATCTCTTTCGAAAGTTTTTCTTCCGAACGGCACACTAAAATGTTCGGCTGAATTCCAAGCTCAAGCAGATTTTTTACGCTGTGCTGGGTTGGTTTTGTTTTCATTTCCCCAGCAGAAGAAATGTAAGGTACAAGCGTTACATGAACGCTTATCGCATTCTTCCTTCCCATCTCAAGCATAATTTGTCGCATCGCTTCGATGAATGGAAGACTCTCTATATCGCCGACTGTTCCGCCGATTTCGGTAATGATGATATCGTATTTACCCGTCTCACCAAGAAATTTCATCCGCTTCTTTATTTCGTCGGTGATGTGCGGAATAACTTGTACCGTTGCGCCGAGATAATCGCCGCGTCTTTCTTTGGTAATAACTTCATCATAAACTTGACCTGTTGTTGTGTTATTAGCACGCGTCATGTCTACGTCTAAAAATCTTTCGTAATGACCAAGGTCTAGATCGGTTTCGGCGCCGTCATCAGTTACGTAAACTTCGCCATGTTGAAACGGGTTCATCGTTCCGGGATCAACATTTATATATGGATCGAATTTTTGAATTGTGACGCTGTAGCCGCGTAGCTTTAACAACAAGCCGATTGAAGAAGCAGTTATACCTTTTCCTAACGACGATACAACTCCTCCCGTAACAAAAACATACTTAACTTTTTTCTTGATAGGCATTTGCTAAGAAAATAAATGGTTGGACAATTTGTTTGCCAAAGATAAAAAAAAATATCAATATCAGAACAAGTAAAATGGACGATTCCGAGAACAAAATTTCAAAGTGAATCCGGCTCTATTTTTACTTCACCTTTTGGGGGCAGCTCCAAAGTGTAGCTTTTCCGGTTTTTATTCTTTAAGAAGTTATCTCTTAACCACGGATTAAATATTTTAAGAATTTTATAGTTGATGCCGTAATTCTTGGCAAATTGAGCAAAATCTTTCACCGGATAGTTAATCTTCACCTCATAAGTATCAAATCGGGGATAAAGATCGCTCTGCGAGAAATAGAATCCGTACTTGTGAGGATTTTTGAAAATTTCTTTTATGCTCACAATCCGCGCGACAAACCGGTAAGTTTCCTCGTTGAGATACATATTGTAATAATTTCTTGTCTGCTGTCTTCCAATTTGATTTTCTATTCCATTAACACCATTGTTGTAAGATGCCGCAGTTAAAGTCCATGTCCCAAATCTTGCATGCGCTTCTTTGAGGTAGTCGCAAGCTGCTTGAGTTGATTTTGCAACATTGTATCTTTCATCAACTTCATTGTTGATCTCCAGTCCGTACTTTTTTGCAGCCGCTTCCATTAATTGCCAGAAACCGGTTGCGCCATCAGGCGACACAACATTCGTTAATCCGCTCTCTGCCACCGCCATAAACTTGAAATCATCAGGCACACCGTTCTTTTTTAGAATTTGTTCTATTAGCGGAAACCATCGGTTCGCGCGCTTGATGTAAAGCAGCATCGCCGAATGCCAGTAAGTATTCACAAGAAATTCGCGGTCGATTCTTTCGCGAACATCAAAATCCTCTAGCGGGACACGTTCTCCGCAAAATTCTAAAGTATCCGGAATCGGCGGTGAATAAATCCTTCTTTCGTTTTCGGTAATAATGATTGGGACATGGCGGGCATTTTCTTCACTCTTAACGTAAAAGTACGCAGAAAGAAATACCAAACCAATAAATACAACTGCAATACTTGCGATGAGAATTAACTTCTTCTTATCCATTACGATTAAAATGTTTTCGCAAAGATAACATTCTAAAAATAAAAAGCCCTCGTTTTAAGCGAGGGCTTGGTTGACAAAAATAAACGACAAATTATTTCTTACCGAATGCAATATCTTCCAGCATTTTGGTAGTAAGAGATTTTGGTCTTTCCAGCGCGTAACCTAATGCTCTTGCCCAAATTATATTCGAGCAAACACCAAGTGCACGTCCAATACCAAATAATACTGTGTAGAATTCATATTCTTTTACTCCATAGTACCATTGTATTACGCCGGATTGAGCGTCAACATTCGGCCATGGATTTTTAGCCTTGCCTTGTTCCAACAATATTGGAGGAACAACTTTGAAAAGCATATCCACATATTTGAACAATAAATCGTTCGGTAAGTGTTTCAAACAGAATTCTCTTTGAGCCATATATCTTGGATCGGTCTTTCTAAGAACTGCATGACCAAATCCAGGAATAACTCCAGTCTTCAAAGTTTCATAAACAAATTGTTTCATATCTTCTTCGGTTGGAACTTTGCCGCCCATCTTTTCCATAACGCCATGCAGCCATCTCAGAACTTCTTCATTTGCCAAACCGTGCAATGGACCGGCAAGACCATTTAACATTGCGCTGATAGCGTAGTACATATCAGAAAGTGCGCTAGCAACCAAATGCCCGGTATGAGCGCTCACGTTACCGCTTTCATGATCACTATGCAGAATAAAATACATTCTTGCAACATCATCGTACGGCTTATCGATACCCATCATGTGAGCAAAGTTACCGCCAAAATCTAATTTTGGATCGCTAGGAATAATTTTCCCGTCTCGATATTTAAGTCTGTAAATGAAAGCAGCTATTTCCGGAAGTTTGGCAAGAAGATTCATTGCATCTTCATAATAAGCTTCCCAGTAATTTGCTTTCTTCAAACCCTTATGATAATCTTTTGCAAAAATGGAATCTTTCTGCATCGACATAATTCCAGTTGCAAACATTGTCATCGGATGTGAGTCGATCGGCATTGACTTAAGAATGTTGAATACATAAGAAGGAACTTCTCTTCTCTTATCAAATTCGGATCTTACTTCAGCAACTTCTGTTTCGGTAGGAATATCACCGGTTAATAAGAAATAAAAGAATCCTTCGACTGAAGGCATTTCAGCATTTGGTACTTTTGGAATTTTTGCAAAAACTTCCGGAATCGTTAATCCGCGAAAACGAATCCCTTCAAACGGATCGAGATAGGAAATGTCGGTAACCAGACTTTTGATATCGCGCATACCACCAATAACTTGACCGATTGTTACCTCATCAACCTTAACATTTCCAAACTCTTTCATCAGCTTTTCAGTTCTCGGACGTTCGGCTACTATTTTCTCGCGTAGCTTTTCTTTTAGGATTGACATTTTTCCTCCATGTTTATTTTGACAGTATCAGTTGTCTATAATTTCCCTTAAGCAAAAATTACTTAAGAGAAGGAATTACTTGTTCAGAGATCAATTTACCGCTCATCACCGCACTTTCTATAGTCGAAGGCAAATCGGTATCTGTCCAGTCGCCAGCAAAAAAAAGATTCTCAATTTGCGAACTAACTTTTTCTTTCCTCTTCCGGTTTGAAGTGATGTCCGGGATAAAAGTAGCTCGTTTCTCCTTAATAACAACGAAATCCAAAATCATTTCGCTGTGAAATATAGAAAAATGTCAATCCTAAAAG
>JAJYMU010000028.1 GCA_021786655.1 Bacteroidota bacterium | reverse complement strand
TCTGATCTTTTACGCTGTACAAATCCGTAATTAATTTTACAATATTCTTTAACGCCTGATCGTGAGTTTTTGGATCTCTAAATAAATCTATCCCGTTGTAATGATAATCGAAATAATCTTGGCGGAATTGCTGGTACTTCGCATTCAGCAAGTTATCAACCAGCGATCTCCGGTTAAACGGCGAACTATCCGACTGCCATCCTTTGCTGAATTGACTGCTTCCACCTCTCACACAAATATCCAAAGCTTTCTGAAAATAATCCGTTCCGCCGAGAGAATAGTATGAATCAGCATCGAAACCGATAATGATGTAAGCATAATAATCTAATAGACTCGTCAACGGATCAAAATCGGTTTGATTGAAATACATTGATTGATTTTTTTGATATTTAAATTGCCATGAGTTATCGAGAATAGTCATCATCAAAGAATTGAGCAGCGTGTTTTCAATAATACGCTGACTAGTAACAACCAGCTGAGTGGTGTATGTAACCTCATCGGATGAACCGGTGAAGAAAATATTAAATGTACACTTAATCTTTTCCCCTTGCCAACTCTGTCCGGTGAACTTTGTATTGTTAAGATAATCCTGAACTTGAGTTTTGAAATTATCAACGCGCTCTCGTGAGGCAGTCGGCAGTTGTTCTAAATTCACTACAACAGTAGCGTCCAATTCTTGTGCAGAAAGTATTGTCGACCAAACAAAAAACATTACCAAAAGTACTGCCGACTTCTTCATCTGATCACTCCGACTTTTATTGTATAATCAAAATAGATATTTGGAAAAAATTAAACAATCCCTTAAGTTATAGTGAACATTTTAACTACCATGAAAAGTATTTTACTTTTACTATTCATTTCGGTTGAATGTTTCGCACAGATCCAACCGGGGGCACACCAAGCAGCCTTAGCCCATTCCGATATAGCCTCCGCCGGCGACGCATTCAGCCTATTCAATAATCCAGCAGGGATTGCATTAATCCATTCGAGAGAGATCGGAATAAATTATTCCCCCGCTCCGTTTGAAATGAAAGAATTATCCAACGCGTTCGCGTCCTACTGCGAGCCAACTGATTTTGGAAATTTCAGCGCCGGTTTCAGCATTTACGGATTCGAACTTTACAAAGAAACTCAATTCGTGTTTGGTTACGGTCGCAACATTTCGCGGAATTTTTCCATCGGCGCGTCAGCTATCTATAAAAATATTACAATTAAGAATTACGGCTCGAAAGGAGTTTTTCTTTTTAATCTTGGAGCTATTGCAAAAATCAACGAACAATTTGGAATCGGATTTTCTGCTGAGAATATTACCAGGGCAACAATTAATTCTGAATCAAATCAAATTCCGACGGTATTGTGGGCGGGCGCATACGCAAAATTTCTTGAAGAACTGACCTTCAGCATTGCTGCAAGAAAAGAATTGGGGTTTAATCCTTCTCTAAGACTCGGCGCCGAATATAGTCTATTGGATTTTGTTCAAGTTCGGTTCGGAGTTTCTAATGAACCGAGCACCTGCTCCAGCGGTTTCGGAGTTCAATACGAATTTATGCAGTTTGATTATGCTTTTTCTTCTCATCCGGATTTAGGATTCACACATCAATTTGGTTTGATTGTTCATTTCAGCAGTAACTAAAAGATTAGATGAAAACATTTATATCAATCTTTATACTATTAATATGTTCGGTAGAACTCGCCGCACAGTCAGACACAACTGCATTTCAGAAGGACCTTGATAAAATTTTAGAAGATATAACTGCCGAGAAGGAAAGCTCACAATTCTACGACATGGTAGAATATCTTAAGGAGAATCCTATTAGAATAAATTTTGCCACTGAGGATGATCTTCTGCAAATACCTTTCGTCAACCGCGAAGATGCAAAGATGATCATCAAACAAAGAAAAACGATCGGCGGATTTTATACCGAAGAGACATTTAAGAATATTGATGGGGTTGCAAGCGATGTGATAGACAAGATTTTGCCGTTTATAGATTTCAGTCGTAACAAAGGATTCACACTTCTTAATCAATTCTCGCAAAGCATAAAGTCGCTTACAGTGACTTACCGTTCACGGGTATTAAGAGATTTACAGCAAGACCGCGCATATTTAACGGGAAAGTACTACGGATCGGATTTAAAAATTTATAACCGGCTGGTGCTGAACAACAAGAACGATATTCATGCCGGCATTATAGTTGAAAAAGATGCCGGTGAAAAATCGCTGACGGATTTTAACTCATTCCATCTTTCTCTGCAAAATTTAGGTTTTGTGCAAAACATAATTTTTGGCGATTACAGCGTTGGGTTTGGTCAAGGCATTGCATTGTGGAGCCGTTCGTCAATGTCTAAGGGAAGCGAAACTGTAGATGTTCTTCCGCGGGATGCGCACGGAATAAAACCATATCTAAGCACAGATGAGAATATTTTTTTCAAAGGAGTTGCCGCCAAAACTGTTTTCGATAATTTCAGTTTGTACACATTTTATTCTGACAAATATTTAGACGGCACGATCGATTCAACAACTAATCAGATTAGGTCATTGGTCACGGATGGACTTCATCGTAACGCATCCGAAGCGGCGCACAAACATATCATAAATGAAAAGTCTTACGGTGCATCGCTGAATTATGACTATAGGGATATCTTCGGTCTTGGTATACTTTGCTACACTTCAAAATTTGGGAATGATTTTGAAAAAGAGACAGCGCTCGATCCGTCCGGTAATACTTTTGATTATCTTTCCTCCTGCTACAATCTCAAAATAGGTAAATTATATTTTAGCGGCGAAACCGCATACTCTAACAAATCGGTCTCTACTATCAACAGCGCGCAAATCACAATAGATAAGAATTTTGCATTGGTGTTTTCTTATCGAAACTATTCTAAAGACTACTGGAGCTTTCATGCAAATGGTTTCGGTGAAAAGGACGGAACACAAAACGAAAGCGGATTCTACACAGGTATTCATTGGCGGACGGCTTACGGAATCTTTGACGTTTATTACGATCAATTCAGATTTCCGTACGCGGCAAATAATTTTTTGTTCCCGTCTCAAGGGAACGACTTTCTTGTTTATTACACTTTGAGACCATTCAAAAGCGGCGAGCTACGATTAAAATACCGTATCAAATCGAAAGATGATGTCGCGGCGCTGAAGGATCAGTTGGGGCTTATAAAAGGTACAACAGAAAATTACCGTGCAGAACTGTTGTACCGTGTGTTAAGAAATGTTCAGTTGCGAACGCGTGTTGAAATTGTAAACGTTCATTCGACAACAGTAAGTCCAAGCGAAAAAGGTTTTCTAATGTATCAGGAAGTTCAATTCTCCCCTATCCGGTCTCTCGGCATCAGCGCTCGCGTTGTTTTATTCAAAACAGATTCTTACAATTCCAGAGTTTATGAATATGAAAGCGACTTGGCAGGCGTGATGACAACACCGCCACTTTATGGCGATGGAATGCGATGGTATCTGCTCGCGCGATATAATACTCCGTTCGGCTTTACGCTCACTTTTAAATACGCTGAATCATTCAAGCCGAGTGAAACTTCGTTCGGAAGCGGCGCTACATTTGTTAACGGGAACTTAGATAACAGAGTAAGTCTTCAAATCGATTTTAAAATGTAATTCAGATTTGCGTGAAAGTTTGCTGCTGCATCATTCACAATGCAATAAAATCTTTTGAATGAATTTCCTCGCCGCAAGCAGCGAGGTATCAAAAAAACAAATTTTATCATATTCGCCGCAAAGCGGCGGGGAATTTACCCACCTTCTCGTCCGCCG
>JAJYMU010000093.1 GCA_021786655.1 Bacteroidota bacterium | reverse complement strand
AGCTGCAAAATAATTTTTCTCTCAAAATGCCCACCTTTCACTTTATTGAAAAGTTATTCAGCTATAAGGTAAAATAGACTGATAGAAATTTCAACTAAAATATGTACTTGCGATGCGAACCGGCAAGTAAAAGACTTTGAGCCTTCAAGGAATCTGAAAATAAAAAAGGAGAGTACCGTACTCTCCTTTTCTTAAACATTTAAAAGATTCTTTCGAGAAAAATTATTTTGCAGCTTCTTTCTTCATTTTCTTCTCAGCCTTTTTCTCTTTCTTCTCGGCTTTCTTTTCTACTTTTGCAGCTTTCTTTTCTTTCTTCTCGGCTTTCTTTTCTACTTTGGCGGCTTTCATTTCTTTTTTCTCAGCCTTCTTTTCAACTTTAGCTGCTGTTTTTTCTTTCTTTTCAGCTTTCTTTTCAACCTTCATTTCTTTTTTTGCTTTGGTTTCAGCTTTCTTTTGCGGTTGAGCTTGAGCGAAAGCGTTGACTGATACAAAAGCGAGAATTAATAATACTGCGGCTAACTTCTTCATTAGGTACTCCCTTGTTAATTGATTGTTATTTATTTTTCAACAATTGAAAATTTTGTGTAGAAGTAACTTAACTGCTGGTTCATTAAGGAACCATTAAAGACACATTAAAAAATTTTAATGCAATTGATCCGATAATGCCAAAATTTCTCAAAATTTATCATTCTGATAAACTATATTTAACCTTCAAAAATTAAGGGGGCTTAATGACTGTATTTTTCTCTAAAGCGTGCGAGCTTGGTCTTCAGGCCGTTTTGTATTTATCTGCAAAAGAAAAGAGAATTTTCAACGCAGAAGAAGTTTCCGGTGAATTAAAAGTTCCAAAGGAATTTGTCTCGAAGGTATTGCAAATACTAACGAGCAGCGGAATTGTCGGTTCCAAGAAAGGAAAAAAGGGCGGGTTTTATCTTGCAAAAGAACCGAGTCAAATTAAACTGATTGACATCGTTGAAGCAATTGACGGTCTCGATGTTTTCAAATCTTGTGTTCTGGGTTTTCCGGGATGTTCGGTTGAAACACCTTGTCCGGTACATGAAAAATGGGGCAAGCTGCGAAACGAAGCGTACCAGATGTTAAGCGAAGAAACACTGGAACATTTGAAAGAAAGAACATTCAGCAAAATTTCTTCGCTGTAAAATTATTTTGTAGCGGTTATAAACATATCTTTTGAATCAAGCAGATTAAAATTCTCTCCATCGAAATTTTTCGAAAATTTTATCCTATTGAACCCAGCGAATTTCAGAAGTAAACGGATTTCATTTTTTGTATGCGGATAATGCCGAGTTGTAACCAACCGAAAGTTTTTTGGCTCTTCTACTTTGAAAGATAAAATATTGAAATTAAGGTGCTGCTCGAAAACATCGTAGAACCGGATTATTGTCACTCCATCGCGGACTGCAATGTTGTTAATTCTTTTGTTCTGCTTTCTAATAGTTTCATAGTTTAAGATGTGAAGAAATAATTTTCCGCCGGGTTTTAACAGCCCGTAAATTTTCTTCAGCGTCTTTTTCAATTGTGAATCATTGAGATGAGCGATCGTATTCCCGACGCACACGACGTTCAGAAAATTATTTTTGTAAGCAGCGGGTATTGATTCTAGCGGGGAAACTTCCGTTTTTATTGTTAGCCCAAACTTGGCGGCGTTTTTTTTCGTTTTGATAATCATCTTTGGTGAAATATCGAAAGCCGTTACGTCATGTCCGTTCATCGCTAGCGCGATAGAATCCAAACCGACGCCGCAGCCCAAATCGGCAGCGGGACCCACTCTTTCAAAAATATTCTTGTACGCTTTTACTCTAAGCTGAAGATTTTTCTCGAAGTCGATCATCTTTTCGTAAAATTCCGAAACGTCGTCGTAAAAATTTGCGGACGATAATAATTTGTTTCCAGTTTTTTTCATCTTCATCTCAAATTGATCGACTATAATTTAAGCAGTTCCTCTTCCAACTCAATGGCTTTCGGAAACAAAATATTGTTTTCTAAGTGTATGTGTTTATGAAGATCCAACTCGAATTCTTTCAGCTCTTCGTAAGTGACTTTGAAAGTTGTGCATGCATCCTTTGGCAAGGTATAATTATTGGTCAGCTTTTTCATGGTACTTAAGACTTCGCCGGCTGAAGAATGTTCTTCTTCCATTCTTCTAATAGGATTTTTGATCGTTCCGTATCCGCCGGTTTTCGGGCGTTCGTTGAATTTTTTTGTTTCGGTCAAATAGTGTATTAAAGGAAAAAGAATGTTCTCTTCTTTCATCATGTGGGAAGTTAACTCTGCGGCGATTGAGTCGAATGCGGCTTCAACTTCAGCCAGATAAGAATATTTTTTCCCGTGAGCATTTATAACCTTTGCCAAATGATCTTTTATTTGCGGAATCGATTTTTTTACATAAGCATGATGAGTGTTAACAATAAATTGCGCGAGAAAATCTAAATCCCATTCGGAATATTTATTCGAATCGTCGCTCCCCTGCTCTTCCAAAGCATTTAATTGATTATGGATTTCACTGACAGCAAGATTTTTCTCTTGAAGAGCTTCACCCAATTGGCGATTGCCGTGGCAGCAGTAATCGATTCCGTATTTTTCAAAAACCTGTGCGGCTCTAAAGTTTGTCGCAACAATGTCTTTTATTTTTAAATCGGCAAAGCCGACAGAACTTTTTGTGTGAGCTTCTGATGTTCTCATTTTAATTCTCCATTTGTTTTAATGAATTTAAAACATCTTGAACGCTTTGATTGAGTCCGAAATGTTGAAATGCTATCTCACCGTTTTCATTCAAGACCGAAATTATGTTGGAATGTGAAAAACTTCCGTCCTTTTCTTTTTTATACCTAAATCCCAGCACGGCGGCTAATTCACTTATTCCGTTTTGGCTGCCGGTAATTAAACGCCATTTGTTGAGGTCCAAATTGTTTCTTTCGGCAAAGCTTTTTAAAACTTCCGGCGTGTCTCTAGTGGGATCTATAGAGACAAGCAAATAGTTCACATCCTTGCTTTTTGTTTGTGATTCTATTTTTTTCATATCGTTTAGAATCAGCGGACAAGCATAAGTGCAGCTTGTAAATATCATCGCCATGATTTGCTTTTTCCCTTTCAGATCGGCTAAAGAAATTGTTTTGCCGGATTCATCGCGCCATTTTGAATCGAGTTGGTAAATGGAATTATCGCTGACTTTACCATGATCGATTTTTAAATCGGTGCAGCATAATTTTTCTTTCTGGTTTTCATTAGCGGCATTGCCGCTTTTTTCTTCCGAAGCCGTTATGTTCATTGCAAAGTAAACCGACAGCGTTAGAACCATGGCAGCAACCGCAATGAACGGGATGATTAATTTGCTCTTCATTTTTCATTACTCCTTTGATAAAAATCTTTTGCGCATCTGAAGCCAAGATTATTAGTCGTGTAATTTGCTTTTAAGCTGCTTCTGAATGCGAACCGCATAAACGCGGGATAGTTTTTAAAATCCGACGCACCGACGGAACCGCTTCCGCAAAAAAGATTTCTTTCCAGCCCGCTGTCTCCCCGCGATTCTCCCGTTACCAGCGCGCTAAAAAAATCCGAAGTCCATTCCCAAACCAATCCGTGCATGTCATAAACCCTAAAAATATTTTTTTCATTTTTACCTACGGCGGGAATTATTTTTTGCGTTGGCTTCGAGTACCATTCTAATATCTGCCGGATGTAATTAGGATCTTTTGAACCATCGGCTTGCTTTGCGCTTGCCTGCGCTACTAATTCCCACTCTGCAACTGTTGGCAGTCTTAGATC
>JAJYMU010000207.1 GCA_021786655.1 Bacteroidota bacterium | reverse complement strand
CGCAATAACAATATCAAACTTTGTGAGAATAGGTGAACTTATTTTGGAATCACTCACAATTACCATGCAATTGGCGGTACCGCCTCGCATTTCAGGACCGTACGACGGCATCCAACTGACTTCTTTACCTTCAATCACGCCACCGTAACAAAGTATTTGTCCCATCGATAAAACACCTTGTCCGCCGAATCCAGCAATAATAATTTCTTCAGTCATTTCATTTCTCCTTTCCGGGTACTTTCAAATCGCCAAGAGGATAGAACGGAAACATATTTTCTTCCATCCATTTATTTGATTCGAGCGGAGTCATCTTCCAGTTGGAAGGACAATTCGAAACCACTTCGACAAAACTCAAACCCTTTTTCAATTCTTGGTACTTGAAACCATTCACGATCGCTTTCTTGGCTCTACGAACATTTGCCGGCGTATTCACAGCAACGCGTGTACAATAATAAACGCCAGGCAACTGCGCGATTAACTCAGTAATCTTAAGAGGATTTCCCATTACCGCCACATCTCTTCCGTAAGGCGTTGTCGTTGATTTCATTCCAACCAAAGTCGTAGGCGCCATTTGTCCGCCTGTCATACCATAAATTCCGTTATTGATAAATACGATCAAAATATTTTCGCCGCGATTACAAGTGTGAATTGTCTCGCCGGTGCCGATTGCTGCAAGATCACCATCGCCTTGATATGAAAAAACATATTTATCAGGCAGAACGCGTTTGATGCCTGTTGCAACTGCAGACGCACGTCCGTGTGCAGCTTCAGTCATATCAATATTCATATAGTTGTACATAAACACAGAACAGCCAACCGGCGCAACGCCAACAGTTTTATCTTGAATATCAAGTTCTGCAATCGCTTCCGCAATTAAACGATGTGCAACGCCATGACCGCAACCCGGACAATAATGCATCGGAGTATCGGTCAACGTTTCCGGTTTTTCATAAACAAGATTTTCGTTGGTACAAATGCTTTCTTCTGCAATCACTTGTTCGTAATGATCTTCTCCTAACATTCTTTTCTCGTTCATGCCAAGACTCCTACAAACCTGCCTGCCGGACAGGCAAGTTTTTCTTCGAGCTTATGAAGAATTTCTTCAGGAGAAGGAATGACGCCGCCCATCCTTCCAAGAAATTCAACAGGAACTTTTCCTTCAACCGCTAAACGAACATCCTCAACCATTTGACCGGCGTTCATTTCCACAGTCAGTATTCCCTTAATGTTATTCGCCAAAGTGTTTAGCGCATCATACGGATACGGGGATACTGTAATTGGTCTGAAGACGCCAACTTTGATTCCTTTTTCTCGCGCGAGATCGACAACCTTCGTGCAGATTCTCGCAACTAAACCGAACGCAACTAAAACAACATCAGCATCATCGCAACTGATCATTTCAAAACGTATTTCTTCTTCAGCGATAGCTTTGTATTTCTTTTGAAGATTATTGTTTATCTCTTCCATCGCTTCCGCTTGCATATGAAGCGACGTTATAATATTTCTCTCACGATTTTTTGGTTTGCCGACTGTAGCCCATTCAGGCACATCGGTAACTCTTGGCTGCTGTGGAAACAGTTCAACTTTTTCCATCATTTGTCCTAGCGCCCCGTCAGCAAGAATCATTGTCGGATTGCGCCACTTGAATGCAAGTTCAAATCCTAACTTGACATGATCAACCATTTCCTGAACGGTTGAAGGTGCCAAGACGATTAATTTATAATCTCCGTGTCCGCCGCCTTTTACAGCTTGGAAATAATCGCCTTGCGATGGTTGAATAGTTCCAAGTCCCGGACCGCCGCGTACAACATTGACTAATAAACACGGAAGTTCAGCACAAGCGATGTAAGAAATTCCTTCCTGCATTAAACTTATACCAGGAGATGATGACGAAGTCATTACTCTCTTGCCCGCACCGGAAGCGCCGTAAATCATATTGATTGCGGCAACTTCGCTCTCAGCTTGCAGAACAACCATCCCGGTTCTCTTTGCTGCATGTTCAGCTAAATATTCCAAAACTTCAGACTGCGGAGTAATTGGGTAACCAAAGTAACCGTCGCAGCCTGCACGAATCGCTGCTTCGGCAAGCGCCTCGTTACCCTTCATTAATTTTAGTTCTTTCATGAATTCACCGTCACAGTTAAATCACCAGTTACATTTGTTAGTGTTGCCACAGGATCCATCCTCTTTTCAGTTTTACGATAGACTTTTATAATTCCTTCCGGACATACTAAAGCACAATTTATACAACCAGTACAATTGTCTTCTATTTTGACTATGTAGTGATAGCCTTTGGAATTCAGCTTCCGAGAAAGTTCAAGAGATTCTTGCGGGCAGGATGCAGCGCACAATTCGCAACCTTTACATTTCTCGATGTCAATTATAATATCGCCTTTTACTTTTGCCATAATTGATACCCCTTCATTAAAACAAAAAAGGTTATAGCTTATGCCATAACCTTTTTAAAAGTTAATTACAATTAGTTTATATATTTCGATCAGAATTCTATGCATTTCAATTTATCGAATCTATGAACTACTCCTAACTAACGTGCCAGACTTTTCATAATCTTGATCGGTGAAAAGTCCCAACCACCGTCTTTTTGTCGAAATTTTTATGTTATTTTATCGTTGAAAATAAATAAGAAGAACCAGTCGGCTTAGATTTTTATTTATGAGAAATCAAATAGAGCTCATGAGAATTATTTAACTAAGACCGTCTTCTCCAAAAATAAAAAAAAATTATGGAAGTACAAGGGATTGATTAATGCAAAAAAAAAAATTTTCTTTTTGAACTTAATCTATTTCCTAAACCAACTCAGCGTGTTTATCGGCATGATAAGAACTTCTAACCAAGGGCGAGGACTCGACCGCCTTCATTCCAAGGTTTAGTCCAAATTCCTTGTAGTATTTAAACTCATCAAGAGTAACGAACCGGTGAACCGGCAAATGGATTTTTGTCGGCTGAAGATATTGGCCGATCGTCATAATGTCGCAGCCGTGAACGTGAAGATCATTTATGAGTTCAGCAACTTCTTCTTTTGTTTCACCTATTCCCACCATGATGCCGCTCTTGGTTCTTAATCCGTGATCTTTAAACCATCTAATTAATTTGAGACTGCGGTCATACTTTGCTTGCGGACGAACAGCATGATACAATCGTTTAACAGTTTCCAAGTTATGATTCAAAATATCGGGAGGGTTATGCAAAATTATTTCGAATGATTCTTCTTCGCCTTTGAAATCCGGGATGAGAATTTCAATTGTAGTTGACGGCATTTTTTCTCGTATCAACCTAACAGCCTCGGCAAAGATCGATGCACCGCCGTCTTTCAGTTCATCACGATCAACTGATGTAATAACGACGTGACGCAAGTTCAAAGCTTCAACCGATTCGGCTACTCTTCTTGGCTCGTCAAGATCAAGTTCGTTTGGTATTCCAACTTTCACATTGCAGAATCCGCAGCTTCTTGTGCAAGTGTCGCCAAGAATCATAAAAGTTGCTGTGCGGCTGTTCCAGCATTCGGCAATGTTTGGACATTTTGCTTCTTCACAAACCGTGTTCAATTTCGATTTGCGCATCAACTCAAAAACTTCTTTGTAGTTCTGTCCGCTGGGCAACCGTACCTTTAGCCAATCCGGACGCTTGCCCAATTCCGGTCGTTCCTTTTCAATCACTTCTGCAAATTTTTTCTGGTGTTGATTGATCGTTCTATTTTCCATTTGCTTTTTTTCCTGATCTTGCTCTTAATCATAATCTTACCCGCTTCGATCCCGATTTTATGGGGA
>JAJYMU010000025.1 GCA_021786655.1 Bacteroidota bacterium | reverse complement strand
ACCGGCAATTATTAAAAGCGGCATTAAGAAAGTTGTAATCTCAAATGTCGATCCGAATCCGAAAGTAAACGGACAGGGAATACAACAACTGGCGGAAGCTGGTGTTGAAGTTGTGTCGAACATACTTTCTGAAGATGGTCGGGAGTTAAACCGCTTCTTCCTTAAACACATTGAAACCGGATTGCCTTTTGTTACTGTGAAAGTTGCTACATCGTTAGACGGAAAAATAACTGCAGCTGTAGGGAAGCTAACTTGGTTAACGTGCGAGGAATCTAGAAAGTATGTACATGCGCAACGGGCAGTTCACGATGCGGTATTTGTCGGCGCAAACACGGTGAATACAGATAACCCGCAATTGACAGTTCGATCCGTGAAGGGGAGGAATCCAATCAGAATAATTCTTGACGGAAATTTGAGTTCACGGATTGAATCGGAAACCTTTAACTGCAATGAAAGTAGAACTTTGATCTTATGCTCTGTTAAAGCTAATGAGAGGAAGAAAAAAGAATTTTCGGAAAAAGGAATAGAAGTTATTGAATTTGAGAATGGAGCGGAAAACAAACTAAACCTTCATACTGTCTTGCATAAATTATCCGAGCTAAAAATCACATCACTTTTTGTAGAAGGCGGCGGACAAGTGTTCGAACAATTTATTGCGCAACGTTTGTTTGACGAGATAATTGTTTTGAAAGCCCCGATACGCTTAAATGACGGAATTGACGCGGTGCAACTAGATGGAGTTGATTTATTACTGATTCACGAGCAAACACTGGACAAAGATAAACTGATGATTTACAAACCTAAACAAGTAGAACATGTTCACGGGATTAATTGAAGAATTAGGAAAAATTGAATCTGTAAAACCGATCAGCGGCGGTAAGACGTTAACAATTTCTGCCGAAAAAATTCTGAGCGGTATAAACACGGGTGATTCGATCTCCGTTAACGGCGTATGTTTAACCGTTACAAAATTCTCCGCAAGAAATTTTACTGTGGACGCCGTTGGAGAAACGTTGAACAAAACCACAATGAATGAATTAAGAATCGGCGACAATGTAAACTTAGAACCGGCGCTTCGGTTATCGCAGAAATTGGGCGGACACATTGTACAAGGTCATGTTAACGGTGTTGGTGAAATATCGGAATTGAAAAAGCTGGGAGAGAATTATTTGCTTTTCGTATTAGTGCCGGTTGCCCTTGAAAAATATTTGGTCAAAGAAGGATCAATAGCGATTGACGGAATAAGCTTAACCATTGCGGATACGTTGAATAACGAATGCACTTTTTCGATTATCCCCCACACGTGGTTGAACACCAACCTGCGTACAAAAAATATTGGCGACAAGGTAAACATTGAAATTGATATAATTGCCAAGTACGTTGAAAAACTGCTTGCCGGCGGTAAAAAAAATATTAGCGAACTAAATGAAGAACGACTTAACAAACTGGGTTATTAGAAATGAAAGAATTTTATTCGAACGAAACAGAAGGATTGAGCTCGATCGATGACGCAATAGAAGATATCCGGAACGGCAAAATGATTATTGTGGTTGACGATGCCGAGCGCGAGAATGAAGGCGACATTATCATGGCGGCGGAGCTGGTAACGCCGGAACATGTTAATTTCATTACACGCGAAGCGAGAGGAATTTTGTGCGTCGCAGTCAACGAAACTCGGGCGAAAGAACTTGATCTGGAATTGATGGTCGAACAAAACACGGCGCTGCATCAAACACCGTTTACGGTTTCTATCGATTTCAAACAGGGTACGACAACAGGCATCTCGGCATTTGATAGAGCAGCGACTATAAATGCCGTAGTTAATTCAAACTCAAAACCCAACGACTTTGCGCGTCCGGGACATATATTTCCTCTTGTTGCAAAAAAAGGAGGAGTTCTGAAACGCGCTGGGCACACCGAAGCAGCGGTCGATTTGGTTTCTTTAGCCGGGTTAAATTCTGTTGGAGTTTTGTGCGAAATACTTCACGAGGACGGAACGATGGCTCGTCTGCCGCAACTTAAAGAATTTGCGAAGAAGCATGACTTAAGAATTATTTCGATTGCCGACTTAATTGAATACCGCCGCAAGAAAGAAAAACTGGTTAAATGCAAAATCATAGTTGATCTTCCTTCGGAATATGGCGACTTCAAACTTCATCTTTATGAAAACCTTCTTGACCCGACCGACAACCCGATTGCGCTAGTAAAAGGAAAAGTTGACGACGGCAATCCAACATTAGTGAGAGTACATTCCGAATGTTTAACAGGAGATGTATTTGGATCGAAAAGATGCGATTGCGGAGAACAACTTTCCGCGGCTCTCGAAATGATAGAGAAAGAAGGCAAGGGTGTATTCCTTTACATGAGGCAGGAGGGCAGGGGAATCGGTTTGGTAAACAAACTTCTTGCTTACGGACTTCAGGAAAAAGGAAACGATACTGTTGAAGCAAATGAAGTGCTCGGCTTTAAAGCAGACCTTCGCGATTATGGAATTGGTGCACAAATTTTGAAGGATCTTGGTTTAACCAAAATTCGATTGATGACAAACAATCCAAAGAAAATTATTGGATTGAAAGGATACGACATTGATGTGATTGAACGAGTATCAATAGAGATCGAGCCGAACGCAGTTAATTCGAAATATCTGAAAACAAAAAAAGAAAAACTTGGTCACATACTTTCAATGATGTGAAAACACTAAAGGAGAAAAATAAAAATTATGCAAACGCTTGAAGGAAACATTAACGCAAAAACAAAGAGATTCGGAATTGTAGTTTCTCGTTTTAACGAAGTAATTTCCAAAAGTTTGCTTACTGGCGCGGTTGATTGCCTGAAGCGGCACGAATGCGAAGACAAAAATATTACTGTCGCATACGTCCCCGGCGCATTTGAAATTCCGTATGCTGCCAAGAAAATGGTTGAGTCAAAAAAGTACGATGCCATCATTTGTCTTGGAGCCGTAATACGCGGCGCGACACCACATTTTGAATACATCGCCGCAGAAGTATCGAAAGGTATTGCAAGCGTAAGTTTAGGAAGTGGAGTGCCGGTTATTTTCGGTGTAATTACTTCCGACACAATTGAGCAAGCACTTGAACGTGCCGGAACAAAAGCTGGAAATAAAGGGTGGGATGCCGCTATGTCTGCCATGGAGATGGCAGACTTAACAGGCAAATTATGACTGAAAATATTTTTTGAACTCGTTGAGAAGTACTTTGTTATCTACCGGTTTGCGGATAAATTTTGTTGCACCGGCTGCCATTGCGGTATCTTCGTCTCTCTTAAATGCATATGCCGTAACTACAATTATCGGTGTGGATTTGTATTCATCCATTTGACGTAGTTTTTTTATGAGTGATATTCCATCTTCGCCTTTTCCAAGGGCAAGATCAATTAAGAAAATATCATATTTCTTTTTGGGAAGAGCCGCATAAAACTGAACATCGTTAGCACAGAAAGTTGTATCAAACTCTTTGGAAAGCACTGCTTTATAAAGTTTCTGGTTCAAATCATCATCTTCAACGATTAATAATTTTGCCGTCTTTGTCATTTTGTAATCCGATAATTTATTTTTGATTGTTTACACTTCTAAATTAAACCGCATTAGAAAATTACTGCTGCTGCTTTTGTTGTGCAAATGTAACCGTGAACTTGCTGCCTTCTCCTTTTAAAGATTCAAAAGCTATATCGGCATTGTTTAGATCGCAGTACCTTTTTGCCGGAGATAGACCGAGACCGTTCTCTCAAATTTAATGATTCCGTATGTTCAAAACTTTCAAAAATTCTTCAGAATTT
>JAJYMU010000202.1 GCA_021786655.1 Bacteroidota bacterium | reverse complement strand
TGTAGTGCCTTCGCCGGGTTTGCTGGAAACGTTAATTTTTCCGCCGTTCAGCTCAATCATTTCTTTGCAGAGTATTAAGCCGAGACCGGAACCTTTTTCATCGTTGGTTCCGTAAGTCGTAAGATGAGCATCTATACGGAAAAGTTTTTTCAAATCATCTTCTTTGATTCCAACACCGTTATCAGTCACGGAGATTTCAATTCCATTTTCTTTGGTTGAAGAATCGAATGCAATTACTCCGTCCGTACGTGTGAATTTTATAGCGTTAGAAAGAAGATTTTGAACGACGGAAAAAACCATATCCTCGTCTGCAAAAACTGTGGCAATATTATCCACTTCGTTGATGATCTTGATTTTTTTCCTGTCGGCATTGTTTGACAAAAGATTGATTGCCTGACTTATTTTTTGAAAAATACCGAAAGTTACTGGATGCATTGGAATCTTTCCGCTCTGAATTCTAGACCACTGCAAAAGATTTTCGAGCAAAGTAAAAACGCCTTTGGCAGCCTCGTTAATTTTTTCCGCGAAAAGTTTTATCTCGTTCTTGGGTAATTCGTCTATATCTTCGGAAAGAAACTCGGAAAAACTTAGTAGAGAGCTAAACGGACTTCTTAAATCGTGTGCAATGATTGAAAAGAATTTGTCTTTGGCGGCATTGGTGTTTTTAAGTTCTTCCTCGGAATTTTTTAATTGAGTGTTCAATCGCCCCAGTTCATCTATCAAACGTTTGAGCTCCGCTTCATTTTTCTTAGTCTGGGTTATATCGCGAAGTATTCCACGGTACGCAACAATTTTTCCTTCGTTATCTTTAACCGCGTAAGAAGTTTCAAGAAGCGTTTTGATCTCACCATTCAGATTTTTGATAACGATTTCATAATCTTTAACAAATCCGTTTCTTTGCAACACATCTTGAAATTTTTTGCGATCGCTTTGATTGATGTACAAATTTTTTATTAGATCAAGATTTTCTATCGCGCTTGAATCAATACCAAACAATTCCAATCCGGCAGGATTTAACGAAATGAATTTTCCTTCCGGGGTGCTCTCATAAACGACGTCCTTTATTTCCATGAAAAGATTTTGATACCTGGATTGCGTTTCGATTAACAGAGCTTCCGCTTTCAATTGCTCGGTTAAGTCTCTTGCAACGCCAACATGTGCAACCACGTTGCCTTCTTCATCAGTTACGACGGAAGTGTTGAGTTCAATTAGAAATTCTTCTCCGTTCTTTCTTTTGTTCCAAATTCTTCCGCGCCATCCTTCTTTTGCGGTTGACGGTTGAATTTCTTTTAGTATGGAGGGATCATTCTTGTTCGATCGGACAATTGCGACATGTTTTCCAACCAATTCCTTCGAATCGTACCCATAGATGTTAGCGAAGGATTTGTTAACATAAAGAATGATGTCGCTTGTATCCGTAATCGAGATACATTCGTTAATCGAGTTGATAGTTTGAAGAGCAAGTTTAAGTTCGCCAATGGTCTCGGATGCTGAGCCGCTGATTTTGGAATAGCCGGAAGAGTTTTGATATATGTTCGTTGCCTTACTCATCTATTTCGGCACTAATTAAAGTTGCGTTGCAATATAATTAATGTTCACGCAAAAATAATCTTTAACTTCTTAACCGGTACGTTATTGAACATCAAAATGGCTCAATCAAATTTCTTTGCCGCTTTCTTCAGACGGTCCATTATTGCAATGCCAAGCCCCTTTTCTTCAACCGGTTCAACAAGTATCATATCGAGTTTTTCTTTTTCAAATTCGTGAAGCGCGGAAAACAAGTTCGCCGCAGCTTCACGCAGATCTTTTTTCTCCGATAATATTTTTACTGCTGAAAAAGGAAATTCTGTTTTCAATTTCGAAAAAAACAGTACGCCAATTCTTTTATTTTTGTCTAGAAATTTTGTGTCCCAAAATTTAAGCGGAGTATGCGGTGAGTAATGAAAAGGCAACTGACCCGGCGATGTTGGTTTAGCAATGTCTATCTTTCCCTTTTCGAGCGTGCCGATTTCTTTTTCGATCTCTTCCTTTGATAACCCGCCAGGCCGCAGCATGTAAAACTTTCCTTCATAAAACTGTACTATAGTCGATTCAACTCCGACCTTGCATTTTCCGCCGTCAAGTATCATGTCAACTTTTTCGCCGAGATATTTTGAAACGTGAGATGCTTCAGTTGGACTGAGATGACCGAACCGGTTTGCGCTCGGCGCCGCAATTGCTGTTCCGCTGCTTTTGATTAGCTGAAGCGCAACGGGATGATCCGGCATTCTAACTGCAACTGTTGGATTACCGGATGTAACTATATCCGGGACAATCTCGGTTTTCGGCAGAACCAAGGTAAGCGGTCCCGGCCAGAATTTTTTAATTAGCAAATCAACTTTCTTGTCGTCGAATGTTGCGAATTTTTTCAGTGAGTCTTTTTCTGCAATGTGAAGAATAAGCGGATTAAACGCCGGGCGTTTTTTCACTTCAAAAATTTTAGCGACCGCGATCGGATTCAAAGCGTCGGCACCGAGACCATAAACTGTTTCTGTCGGGAAAGCTACAAGTCCGCCTTGTTTTATTATTCCAGCCGCGGCTGTAATTGTTTCGTTATTTGCTTTAACTAGATTCATCTTGACGCAAAGATATAATATTTTGTTAAAGAAGTGTAATTGGAATATCTTTGCGATTAGTTACTGAAATGATATTGATAAAAAACTATGAATGAATTGAACGAACTGAAAAAATTCTGCAAAGCGCTTGCCGACGAAAGCGGGAAAATAATTCGGGATTATTGGCGGACTGAAATTTCCGTTGATACGAAAACAGATTTTTCCCCCGTAACCGTTGCTGATAAAAAAGCGGAAGAGCTGATGCGCGAGATGATTATGAAACGTTTCCCCGATCACGGAATTTTGGGCGAGGAGTTCGGCGAACATAATCCCGATTCGGAATACAAATGGGTTCTCGATCCGATCGACGGGACAAAAAGTTTTATCTGCGGCACCGTAACATTTGGAACACTTATCGCCCTATTGAAAAACGGCGAACCGATTCTCGGCGTTATCAATCAACCTATCTTGAATGAATTTCTAATTGGTGACAATACTACCGCCGAACTAAACGGACGAAAAGTAAGCGTTAGAAAATGCAACAACCTGTCAGAAGCGGTTCTTCTCGCCACCGATCAACTCAACATTGAAAAGTACCGCGATATAAAAAAGTTTGACGAGCTTGTTCACAAAGTCAAAATGTACCGTCAATGGGGCGACTGCTACGGCTACTATCTTGTCGCAACCGGTTACGCCGATATTATGATCGACCCGATCATGAATCCGTGGGATTTGCTGGCGTTGATACCGATCATTCGCGGTGCCGGCGGAAGCATCACTGATTATTACGGCAATGATCCGGTGAACAGTGACAGCATTATTGCGACGAGCGGAACAATCCACAAAAAAGTTGTAGAAATCCTAAAAAAATAATTCTGAATCGATCTCCGAAACCTTTCCAAACTTTCTGCATCTAATTTTCAGACAAACAGAAAGGACTTATAAATGAAAAATATCGTTGAAGGAACTGATTCTAATTTTGCACAAGAAGTTTTACAATCGAACACGCCGGTACTAGTGGATTTCTGGGCACCATGGTGCGGACCCTGCAGAATGGTTGCGCCGGTTGTTGAAGAAATTGCAACCGAATTGAACGGCAAATTAAAAGTTGTGAAAGTTAATACCGATGAAAACTTTGGCGTTGCGTCTCAATACGGAATTATGAGCATTCCAACTTTGGGAATATTTAAAAACGGAAAAATGGTT
>JAJYMU010000200.1 GCA_021786655.1 Bacteroidota bacterium | reverse complement strand
TATTACGCGTTCATCTCACGTCCGCTGATAAATTCAAAAGGTGAACCGACTTCTGCGGTTTACAGTTTCTTGAGCCAGCTTTTCAAAATTATTGAAGATACAAAACCGGATTACCTGGCGGTCGGTTTCGATTCAAAGGAAAAAACTTTCCGGCATGAGCGATATGAAAATTATAAATCTTCACGCCAAGCAATGCCGGAGGATATGATTCCGCAAATCAAACGGATCAAAGAAATTATCGAGGCGTTCAACATTCCGATTTACATTTTGCCCGGTTATGAAGCTGATGATCTTATCGGCACTGCACTGAAAGAAGCTGAGAAAAAAGGTTTCGATTGCTACGCAATTACGCCGGACAAAGATTACATCCAGTTAATTTCCGAGAACATAAGAATTGTAAAACCGGGAAAATCTACCGACGAAATTGTTACGTTGGATGAAACTAAGGTACGTGAAGAAATGGGATTCGAACCGATTCAAATGATCGATTACCTCGCATTGGTCGGCGATGCTTCCGATGACATTCCAGGTGTTGCCGGAATCGGGCCGAAGACGGCGCTGCCGCTCATTCAAAAATATAAGACGCTGGAAAATATTTATAAGAATCTGAATGACATTGAAAAGCAAAGTGTTGTAAACAAACTTGTTGAAAGCAAAGAGAACGCGTTTCTTTCCAAAGAACTGGCTACGATCAAAACCGATACTCCTTTTCACATGAATTTTGATGAAGCGCGCTTTCACAAACCTGATCTCACAAAACTGTTGAGACTTTTTGAAGATCTCGAGTTCAGATCATTTGCGGCAAAACTGAAAAAACTTTTTGTGGAAGAAACCGAAAGTCAGGCGAAAGTACAAGAACCAAAAGTGCAAGAAGAGAAAATCGAAGAGCAAACGGAGAAGGAACCAGAATCCGTTGCTGCATTTGAAAGAAGTAAAGTGAAGTATAAAGTTATCTTATCGTTCAAAGAAGCAAAGGAACTCGCACAAAAACTTTCCCAAAGCGAATTATTTGTTTTCGATACTGAGACCGACGGCTTGGACACGCTGGACGTTAATCTTGCCGGCTGTTCATTCTGCATGAAACCGAAAGAGGCATTTTTCGTTGCGACAAATCCTTCCGCGCAGACTTCAACTCTTTTCGCTTCCGATCTTTCAGACCGGCTTCCGGCTGATGATTTTGTAAAAATTTTTAAGCCGGTTTTTGAAAACGATAAGATCAAAAAGATTTGCCAGAACGGTAAATATGATATCGGCGTTCTGCGTCATTACGGAATCGATGTTAAGAATTTTTATTTCGATACTATGCTTGCGAGCTATGCCATCGATCCGGATCAAAAACATAATATGGACGATCTTTCTGAAAAATATTTGCGTTATCGTCCCATACCGCTAACGGATCTTATCGGTACGAAGAAGACACCGGAAAAAATATTTGAAGTCGATCCCGGACGGTTATCGGATTACTCGTGCGAGGATGCGGACATAACATTTCGTCTTTATGAAATTCTCCGTAAAGAATTAAAAAAAGAAAGTATAGAAAAACTTGCATACGATATTGAATTTCCGCTGGTACCGGTACTAGAAGACATGGAGCGCACAGGTATCAAGATTGATACAAAAAGTTTGAAAGCGTTCAGCGACGATCTGCTAATCCTTCTCGATAAATACTCGAAAGAAATTATTAATTTTTCCGGCGAGCATTTCAATATTAACTCTACGCAGCAGCTTCAAAAAATTCTTTTCGAAAAACTGAAATTGTCGCCGACATCAAAAACAAAAACCGGATTTTCTACCGATGCAAGATCGCTCGAAGCTTTGAAAGGTTCTCACCCAATCATCGATATCATTTTGGATTACCGCCAAGTTGCAAAATTAAAATCCACGTACGCCGATGCACTGCCGAATTTGATTCATCCTAAAACGGGAAGGGTTCATACATCCTACAATCAAGCGGCTGTTTCAACCGGAAGATTATCGAGCACTGACCCGAACCTTCAGAACATTCCAATCAGAACCGAACTTGGGAAAGAAATCCGAAAAGCTTTCGTTCCGCGCGACAAAAACTATGTGATACTTTCGGCAGATTACAGTCAGATTGAATTGAGAATTATGGCAAGCATTTGCAATGACGAAACGTTAACCAAAGCATTTAAATCCGGCGAAGACATTCATAGAAGAACCGCAGCGCTTGTTTTCAAAGTCGATCCGTCGGAAGTCACACAAGACATGAGACGTAAGGCAAAGGAAGTCAATTTCGGAATTCTATACGGTCTCGGTCCGTTCGGTTTGAAAACACGTTTGGGAATAACACAGACGGAAGCAAAAAATATTATTGATAATTATTTCGGTTCGTTCAAAAACGTTCGCAAGTTTATGGATGATTCCGTTTCAAGCGCAAAAGAGAAAGGATACGCTGAAACGCTTTATGGTCGCAGACGATTTTTGAGAAACATTAACAGCAGGAACCGTGTAGTCCAACAATTTGAAGCGCGCGTTGCAATCAATATGCCGATTCAAGGAACCGCGGCAGATATGATTAAACTTGCAATGATAAAAATTTACGAAGCGCTCGAAAAAAGAAAAGCGCGGACAAAAATGGTCTTGCAAGTTCACGATGAGTTGGTATTTGATGCGCACAAGGATGAGATTGATGAATTGCGACCGCTGATTAAAGAATTGATGGAGTCTGCTCTTCCGTTAAATGTTCCGGTTACCGCCGACACCGGCGTTGGTGATAATTGGCTGGACGCGCATTAATAATTCTGTAGAACGCGTCGAACGCATTTCCTTAGATTTTCCTTTTCGATTCGAGACGCAGACTGCGCGTTTTTACTTAAATATGCTGTTGGCGCTTTTACAAATCAAAAATGTTTTCCAGTTGATCTTTCTCTAACTCCCACCTCAAAGGATTTTGCTCGATATATTTTCTAATGTTGTACAATTCCTTTTCATTGCGAATAATTCTATCATAAAATCTGGTCTGCCAGCAAAAAGTGGAATAACCGTTTTTATTTGCCCATCGTTTTACCGAACCCTTGAATTGATTCATAATCTGTCCTAAAGCTGACGAGTGTAAAGACGCCCGATCGGGCGTCTCTACAGTTGGGTTGATAATAACTATTCCGTGGATATGGTTTGGCATAATTACGTAAAGATCCAACTCAACGTTTAGAAAATGATTCGGTATTAATTTCCAAGAGTGTTCTGCATGCTCTCCAATTCCATTCAATACCATTTTATTTCTTTCAATCGTTCCAAACCATTCTTTGTGACCCTTTGTGTTTAACGTTACATAATACCACCAAGGATTAGAGTAATCCCATCCTTTTAATCTTGCAGATTCAATACGGAAAGTTTTTTTGTATTTAGTCATACAACCGACATGAGCAAAATCATAACGCCCCGGCAATGGATTACTAATCCGTTAGAAACTTGTAAATCAAATAACCGAAATTAATCTGAAGCAATCCGAAAGATATTCCGCTGATTAAATCCAACCGGTCAACTTCATCGAGTGTCGATTGGTTTTTCGTGCTCAGGTAATCGTCATATTTCTTGTCAGCTTTTATTTTGAAATATGCCGAGATACCGCCCAGCACAGCGACACTACCGATTAAAATTTTGAATGTAGTCGAAGTGAAAAAGTTTTCTCCGTTAGCTCCATCTGCTTTATAAAATCCTAAATTGTTCGCATGCTCAGTAACCGGAGAAAAATCATAAGTGAAAGTTAATGGCTTTGCACAATCGTTAACTTTTATCGTATCAAGAATTTCTTTTTGTCCCCACCTGTACGTGGCTTCTTTGATTCTGACAA
>JAJYMU010000281.1 GCA_021786655.1 Bacteroidota bacterium | reverse complement strand
AAAAAGTTTTTTAAAATTGCCCGGATGGCGGAATTGGTAGACGCGCTAGCTTCAGGAGCTAGTTGGTGCAAGCCAGTGCAGGTTCGAGTCCTGTTCCGGGCACAATGAAGTTGCGGTTTCATTCGAGATTGCAACTTTTTTTATGACCATCTCAGAGTTGCCATCCGCTTAAACAGCCTTTTTTCATTTTGTAATGTGTTTGTAATGTGAATTATTAGCAAATCATTAGCAAAATACATTACAAAATTTTGTGTGGTTTTTTGCTCTAGGAGAGCAAATGTATCTTCTTAAACGAGGGAAAGTATTCCACATTTTTTACTACGATAAGAATGGGAAACTAAAGAGTAAGAGCACGAAATGTACTGCGAAAATTAGTGCGAACAAGTTTGCTCATAACTTCCTAAACTCCCTTCCAGAGCAGGAAGATGATCTTCCAGATATATCATTCGAACAGTACAAGAATTTTTATCTGCAATACGCTGCAACAAGATTCACAACCGACTATCAAAAACTTGTCCGATATTCTTTTCAACAATTTGAGAAGGTAATTCCTGGTTCAACACTCATAAAAGAAATTTCGATAGCACAGATCGAAGAGTTCATCAAACTAAAACTAACCGTAGCAAAGGAACAGATAATCAATGCATACTTGCGGACTGTAAAAGCTGCGTTTCAAAGAGCAGTTGAACAAGGCTTCTTGAAGGACAATGTTTTCAGAAAAGTGAAGAAACTCAGATGCCCCGAAAATGAACCAGCACATCTTCGTGACGGTGAGTTTGAAATTCTTCTTGAAGCAGAATCAGACAATCAACTTAAATTGATTTATCAATTCGCAATTTATACGGGACTACGTTTGTCTGAGATCATATTCCTCAGATGGGAGTCAATTGATTTTGATAACGATGTGATTCTTGTAAGAAATCACAATGAGTTTACAACCAAGAGTAAGAAGTTCAGGAATATTCCATTGCATCCTATTCTTAGAAAACAATTGCAGACGAATCGCAGCGCAAATTCTAATGATGAATATGTGTTTATGAGGAATGGAGATAAAATGAAGAAGAATTTTCTCTCATGTAGATTTGCTCGTGCTGTTAAAACAGCGGGGTTAAGTAACAGATACCATTTCCATTCGTTGAGACATTCATTCGCTAGCTCGTTAGTTCGTAAAGGTGTGAGTATATATCACGTCTCTAAGTTGCTTGGACACGCAGATATCAAAACAACTATGATTTATTCCCACTTGAATATTGACGACTTAAGGAATGCAGTAGAGAAACTTGATTAAAAAACTCCGACTCAACTGATTATTTTACCGGCGACCGTTTATCAGCATGGAAATACCTCAACTAGCAACATTCGATTAGAAAACAGCAGTTGAGCCGGGGAATATTTCAAGGTTTGGAAGATGAACAGCACATCTGATTCTCCATTCAGACATTTAAAACTACTTTGCAACAGTTTTGAGAATTAGCTAACTTAAATATGAATTATAGGGGTTGGTAACAATGCTGCTGCTTCGAGAATGACTCCAGAACAGAAAGCTAGATTACACATCGATGAACTGCTGACGCAAACCGGGTGGGCAATTCAAAACGTTAAAGAAATTAATCTTGGCGCTAGTCTTGGCGTTGCCGTCCGTGAATATCCGCTGAAAGAAGGATTTGCAGATTATTTACTCTTTGTTGATCGTAAACCAATAGGAGTAATTGAAGCTAAAGCAGAAGGAGTAACACTTAGCGGAGTAGCAGATCAATCTGAAAAATACAGAACAGGTAAACTCCGTTACTTACCTCACCAAGCAGAACCTCTCCGCTTTGCATACGAAAGCACCGGCGTTGAGACTTACTTTAGAGATGCAAAGGATATTGAAACACGTTCAAGAAGAGTATTCACATTTCATACGCCGGAGACTTTAAAGGAATGGGCAGACGATGCTTCATCATTCCGCAATCGATTAAAAGAACTTCCTCAATTTAATACAAATGGTTTGCGACTTTGCCAAATCGAAGCTATCACTAACCTAGAAGAGTCATTAGCATATAATAGAGAACGTGCATTGATTCAAATGGCAACCGGAAGCGGCAAGACATTCACCGCAGTTAGCTTCTCATATCGCTTAATCAAGTTCGCCAAAGCAAAAAGAATATTGTTTCTTGTTGATAGAAATAATCTTGGTCGCCAGACTAAGAATGAGTTCAACCAATACATCACTCCAGATGACGGAAGAAAATTTGTTGAGCTTTACAATGTTCAGCATCTTCAATCCAACACATTCGACCCGGTAGCAAAAGTTTGTATATCAACAATACAGAGATTGTTCTCAATGCTGAAAGGCGAAGAACTTGATCCGGGTCTTGAAGAGCAATCCAACTTTGACGGTTATGCCGATGCCGAGCCAGAGAAACAAGTTACTTACAATCCTAAAATTCCGATTGATACATTTGATATAATTGTAACCGACGAATGCCATCGATCTATTTACAATCAGTGGCGGCAAGTGCTGGAGTATTTTGACGCATTCATTATAGGGCTTACGGCTACTCCGTCCAAGCAGACAATCGGATTCTTCAATCAGAATCTTGTAATGGAATACAATCATGAGAGGGCAGTAGCTGATGGTGTAAACGTTGGCTTCGATGTCTATGAGATTAAAACTAAGATCACAAAAGAAGGAAGTAAAATTGAATCCGGGTACTACATTGACAAACGCAATAAGCTAACCAGAGAAAAACGATGGGAACAAGTTGATCAGGAAATTGAATACAAACCCACACAGCTTGATAAAGACGTAGTATCTCCTAGCCAGATAAGAACTATCATACAGACATTCAAGAATAAACTATTTACAGAAATATTTCCTAACCGTACTGAAGTACCAAAGACTCTTGTGTTTGCAAAGGATGATTCTCACGCTGAGGATATTGTTGAAATTATCAAAGATGTATTCGGCAAAGGAAACGACTTTGTTAAGAAGATCACTTACAGAACAGCCAACGAGAATCCGGAGGATTTACTTGCGAGCTTTAGAAACTCTTTCAATCCGAGAATAGCGGTGTCTGTAGATATGATTGCAACCGGCACGGATATTCGTCCTCTGGAATGTCTTCTCTTTATGCGTGATGTAAAATCCAGAACATACTTCGAGCAAATGCTGGGACGAGGCACAAGAACAATCTCAGACACAGATTTAATGAGCGTTACACCTGATGCTCAATTTAAAACTCACTTTGTTGCTGTTGACGCAGTGGGAATCTTCGAGAGCGTTAAGATCGATTCTAGACCCACTGAACGCAGACCTACAGTGCCTTTGGATAAATTGTTAATCTCGGTAGCAAGCGGCAACAGAGATGAAGATACAATCCTAACATTAGCCGGAAGACTTTCACGCATCGAAAGAGGCATGGATGACGCCGACAGAAAAGAAATCATTCAACTGACAAACGGAAAATCTATTCAGCATATAGTCTCAAGTTTGTTTGATGCGGTTGACCCGGATAAATCGGCAGAGAAGGCAAAAGAAATTTACAAGGTTGAATATCCAACCAACGAACAATTGAAGAAAGCCACTGATGAACTTATTAAAGAAGCGGTTATTCCGTTTGATAATCATAAGCTGAGAGACGCTATTGTAGATATTAAAAGAAAGAACGAACAGATAATTGATACAGTTAGTCAAGATGAAGTTACATACGCCGGAGGCAGCAGCAAATCAAGAGAGAAAGCTCAGGCGCTGGTAAAATCGTTCAAGGAGTTTATTGAAAAGAACAAAGATGAAATTACTGCGCTGCAAATAATCTACAGCAGACCTTACACCCAGCGAAAC